>NZ_DYYK01000196.1:0-3158 GCF_020741705.1 Bacteroides coprosuis | reverse complement strand
TAAAACCTTTTATGTTTCTCATGCTGGATTTGAGCCTATCATTGCACAACGTGAGGGTGCTTGGGCTAGTATAGAACCTCGTGAAACGTTTATCTATGGATTAGGTAATAAGGATAACCGAGATTACCGTAATGCTCCATATAGCAGAAATATTGATAAGGTTTGGGAAGAATATCCGTATATTTCTCAAAATGACATCAATGTTCATGGTCATCGTAACAGTTTTAATGAATTTGTTCGTTCTAACAGTTACAACTTAACCGCAGATGGTAAATTTAGATGGATTACAGTTACCAAAGAAGGTATTACTCCTCATGAAATTGATCGAATTGATGTTCCAACCTTTGATGAACAGTTAGAAATGGAGCCACACATTAAACGTCGTGAAGTTGATGATAACATTGTGGCAAACAATTTCGATAAACATGTATTTTTTACGAATGAATGGAATCGTTTAAATACAAAAGCAAGAGGACTATTTACTCGTGATAATGAAATTGTAGGTCGAGGTTTTAATAAGTTCTTTGTAGTGGATCAAGACGTTAACGATAACGTGGATACATCCCTAGATTCACTAGAATATCCTGTTTGGATTATGAAGAAGCATGACGGATTTCTTGGGGTTGTCTTTTATGACAATGACAAGAATAAAATTAGAGTTTATTCAAAAGGTGGATCTGATACTTATAGCCCACTAGCTGAACAAGTTCTAAAAGATACGGGCTACTACAAGAAAATTCAGAATTACTATTCTGACAAAATGAATAGGGACAGTACCTTACTTTTTGAAATCATTGATCCTGAAAAAGACGTGCACATTATCAAATATCATCACAAGCATGCATATCCATTAGCAATCATCAGTAACGATGAAAATGGAATTGTGCTTAATCACACTGATACCTTTAACCCACACTGGGGAAGTCATGCTTTTCAAGAGATGACTATTGAAATAGATGAGAACAACTTTATAGCTTATGCACATAATAAAACTGAATTAACCCAGTCGTTGAAGATCATTGAACATGATTTTCCAACACGTGAAGGTGTTGTTCTATATGGCAAAAATAAAATGTTAAAGATTAAGTTTCCATTCTATTTGAAAGCCAAAGAATTAAGAGGAGCGCTTGAAAATGGTGGTAAGAGAAAATGGTATTACGATGCACAGAATTGGTATAAGAAATGTAAGGCAAGAGGTATTACTGAGTTCACACCAGATTTAGCTCTTCAACTAAGAAAAGAAGACTTAGAAAAGAGGGATGAATAATGAACCGAATTAAGCAGTTAAGACAAGAAAGACAGCTAAGCCAAAGAAAACTAGGTGAAATTATAAACGCTAGTAATCAAGCAGTTAGTGCCTATGAAAGTGGAAAAAGAAACCCAAAAGAAGAAACTTGGAAAGCCTTAGCAGATTATTTTGGTGTTAATGTTTTATATTTACAAGGCTATCCATTTGCTAAGTGTCACTGGTGCGGTAATGAATTTGTACTAGCAACTGAAAAAGATAAAGATAGATATTTCTATTGTCCTTATTGTGGGCGATCACCATTAGATTTTGGAGATAAAAGAGCAAATAGCAAAGCTAAAGCCAATGATGAGAAGCAGAAATTCCTAAAGCTCGAAAATGAAAAAGATACTCTTGATGATGCAATCGGATTCCTTAACGAATTAATTAGCACTAGTGAAGGACTTACTAACACAGGTAAATCCGAGCTAACCAAAGTAGCGCGAGTTTTATATAACATTTACTACGATGATACACATGCATATTGGAAATCTAAATAACTTCTAAATAAGGGGCTAAGTGCTCAAATTGAGATATAAATCTAGTAATATTTTTTACATAAATTTAATTATGTAAATATAAAAAGGAGCAAATGAATGGAAGAAAACAGAATAGATATTTCTTACGGCAATCGACTTAACGAGCAGATTGCCAAGGTAAAAAAGATGAAAAAACAACCACCTATTGATGCTTGGTCAAAAATTGAAATTGGAAAGCGTGCAATAGCGAGTGTATACAAAGAAAGTCCAGATTATTTACTGTATCGCAAAATGACGGAAGATGGTGGAGTAGTGCTAGCACGTATGACAAATAAGTCATCAACTAAGAATGTTGCCTATAAGGTAAATATGGATATCAAAATTACTCCAATTATCGAAGATTCAACCAACATTAGCTTTTGAGGATATAAAGATGAGAAAAGAACCTGACTTTATAGCGATGCTTATTGCTCTAGGAATGATAGTGATAATTATGACTGTGGTTTATTGGGTGGTGTTTGTGTTATGAAAAAGTTTGATTGGAACAGTTTTTTAAATTATTTTGGGAACATCTTTTTTATCATTATAGTTTCAATAGCAATAGGCGTTATCATTTGTGCAACTGTGGTATCAAGTTTCATGAGATTATTGGTTAGCCTTGTTATATTTTGTGGAAGTCTAGCCTATATTTTAACCAAACATGATGAAAAGTCTCAAATACACTAAAGGAGCTTGGTATCACGTGGATAGCGATGACAAGTTGACACCAATAGATTATGAAAAAGAAATCCATAAATACTATCAGCATTGGCACAAATATTTAAAAGCAATTGAGGTAAATAAAGACGATGACAGATAAAGAATATCTAGAAATTTATAAATATATTGAGTTAAACGATCAAATGCTGATGAAAAGTTTGATTAATTGCGATCTGCATCATGCAGCCCAAGCAATGCAAAATACTGTCGATTTGCTTAGTGTACTTGGAATATCTTCGGCAACTCCTTTAACTGGCGTTGTGAAATTAAAACTAAGAGTAGATGAACTACTAAACAAAATGACTAGCGAACGTGCTTTATATAACTATGTAATTAAGAAAGATGAGGAAGAAAAATAATGCTTAACTTAACTATTTTAGAAGGACGATTAACCAGAGATCCAGAACTTAGAAAGACACAAAGCGGGATTGCGGTTGCTACTTTTACAGTAGCTTGTGATAGACCACGTAAGAAAGATGCTGAACAACAAGCAGATTTTATTAATGTGGTTGCATGGCGTCAATCAGCCGAATTTTTATCTAATTACTTCCATAAAGGGGATGCTGTACAAGTTCAAGGACGTATTCAAACCAGAACATACGATGATAAAAATGGCAATAAAGTATTTGTTACTG
>NZ_DYYK01000195.1:0-17112 GCF_020741705.1 Bacteroides coprosuis | reverse complement strand
TCTTCCTCCTCTTCTCTAAGTTTTTGTTCTTTCAGCTTTTCTTGGCGAATTTTTTCTTCTTCCTCTTTTTTTTGTTGTTGCAATCTAAGTTCTTCTTTAATTTCTTCAGGAGTCTTTTCTTGCTTTTTTATCATTTCTTCACCTTCGAAAAGTGTGCCTTCCACAACTTTGTCTATTTTAGCACAGTTCATATCTCCAGCAGCTAATAGCCCCAATATGGTGTTAAGACTATTGTTTGCTTCTTTTTCTTTTAACTCTTTGATTAATTTAGAATGAGCAATTTCAATGGTAGGATTGCCAATCTTTACTCTTTCAATATGCGTAATATGTTTAATCAAGTCGATAAGACCATTTAGATTTGAGCCTCCTCCAGTGATAATCATACCTGCCAACAGTTTGTCATGATAACCTGATACTTGAATTTGGTTCCAAACATTCGCAATGATTTCTTCTGCTCTAGCTTTAATGATATCATTAATTTTGATTAAAGGAACTTCTCTTGTCTTTTCTTCATCTAGGAAGAACGTTTCAACAACATCATCATCTGATTCTTTGTAATTCAGGTCTCCAACTCTTAGCTTGAGGTATTCAGCCCTTGATTCTTCTATTTTCAAAGAAGTCAAATCTTTGGTTATATTATGACTACCTAAAGGGATTACTGTAAGAAAACGTAATAAGTCATTTTTAAAAATAGCAATCGTAGTTGTTTCTGCTCCAAAGTCAACAAAAATACATCCTGATCTTCGGTCAGATTCGGGCACCAATAGCCTAGCAGCTGCTAGAGGAGCCACAAGTAAGTCTGCTATTTCTATATCCGCTTTTTCAAAACTATGTACCAGACTCCTTTTTACTGTATCTCGACACACTACATTCATAAACTGACCTTCTAGGTGATCGCTTGCAACGCCTACAGGATCCAATTGGTAGTCGTTACCAATTCTAAACTCTTGAGGAGCGACTTCTAAAATGGTCATATCATTATTGGGAATATCAATATTCTCATCACAAACTGAATCTACAAGCTCCTGTGTTATCAGTTGTCTTTCCTTTAGTGTACGATTAATGACATTCTTAATGGTATGTATAGACTGCCCAGCAATACCTACATAGACTTTAGCAATTTTGCTATTTAGCATTTGCTCTAGATCTTTGACTATAGCTGTTATTGCTTGAGCTGTTTTATCCAAATTATATACTACTCCTTTTTTCATGTACGATGTAGCATCTGCCTTAGAAAAGGCAAGGACTTGCATAGTCCCATCTTCATTCTTTTTGCCTGCTATTCCAGAAATTTTTGTCGAACTAAGTTCTATTGCTGCTATAAATTCTGTCATTGCCATATATTGCTATTTTAAATTTGCTTTAGTACAGATAATCTGGTTACTAAATTCTATATTAATTTTTCGATACTTATTCCAGCCAACTTGGTTAAGTACTTTCTCGTAAAAGAGTTTTAGTCGGGCTAGTTTATCACTATAGTCCGTTAATGTTCCTATGACTATAATATGATCACCTACGCGTGGAATAAGCTCCACTTCATTCTCCTTAACAATATGAATTTGTTCTATCTGATTGTTCCAAAACTCATTATTGCTAAGATACATAACAAAATCATAAAGAGGACCAGAGGCGAACTCTTTTGTTATATTGCCAGTTGCTACAGCGATGTATGCATTACATTTTGTTTTAGCTGGCATAATTTCTCGTTTGTTATCAACAAAGAAATCTCCTTTTGTAGAAAACACCCTTAATACGGGGATTCTCTGATGTATTTCTATCCCTATTTTACCACTTGGAGTCTTATAACATTCTACTTCATCTATAAGAGGATGCTTTTGTAACTCATTTTCTATGTCATTTGTTGAGATTTCATCTATCTTTTTATCAACAGGATAGATTTTCTTGTTTCTTAGTATGCTATGGATTTCATTTTTTGTTATAAAATCTCCATGTTCCAAATTCTTTATGGAGAGCTCAATATCTGTACAAATCAATTCTGCATTAGGAGTATTGAGTACAGTTACTGCCAATAGAAGATAGCTTACTACTGTTAGCATGAAGATTAATATAAGAATTCTTTTTATCATAGCGTAAAAATCAGCTCTCTAAGGTTACTTTTATTTGTGGTAATAGTTGGTTTATATCTCCTGCACCAAGAGTTAATACAATATCAGTTGAGAGGGTCGATAATAAATTTACTATATTTTCTTTAGTTGCTGTATGTTTTATTACAGAGTTTCTTAAGTTGCTATAAATTAACATACTAGTAACTCCTTCAATAGGTTCTTCTCTTGCTGGATAGATATCAAGTAGAATTACTTCATCTGATAAAGATAAGCTCTCTGCAAAATCTTTGTAAAAGTCCTTAGTTCTTGTGTAGAGATGAGGTTGAAAAACAGTTGTTAGTTTCCTTTTTGGATATAACTCCTTGATAGAAATGATGCTTTGTTTAATCTCAGCAGGGTGGTGTGCATAGTCATTAATAAGTACATGTTTATCATTCTTTAAGACAAAGTCAAATCTTCTTTCGACTCCTTTGAAAGTACCCATGGCCCTTTTAAGTTCTTGGTCTTTTGCTGCGCATAAATGTGCTACAGCAAGGGCAGCTACACTGTTTTCTATATTTATACTAATGGGAACACCTAGTTGAATGTTGTTAATTCTAACATTAGGACCTACAAAATCCATAAATATTTCACCATTTTCAATAATGATGTTTTCAGCATGAAAATCTCCTTCATGAGCGGAATAAGTGTAAGTTTTTACTCCTTCTTTTAATCTAGGATGTATTTTAAGACCTTTTCTGATCACTAGTATGCCATCTGAGTCTATTAAAGATGTATAATGTTCAAAACTCTCAAAATAGGCTTCTTGGGTTCCGTATATATCTAAATGATCTGGATCAGCAGATGTTATCACGGAGATAAAAGGATGCAATGCATGGAAGGATCTGTCAAACTCATCTGCTTCAATAACAGTGTATGGGCTTTTTTTACTTAATAATAAGTTTGTATTATAATTCTCCGAAATTCCACCAAGGAATGCTGTGCATCCGATACTAGATTCATGTAGTAAGTGAGCTATCAGTGTAGAAGTGGTTGTTTTACCATGTGTGCCAGCAACACAAAGTCCTCTACTTGATCGGGTTATTAAACCTAGTACTTGCGATCTCTTCATAACACTATAATCCTGCTGAATGAAGAATGTGAGCTCAGAATGTGTATGTGGTACAGCGGGTGTATAAACAACAAGCGTATTTTCTTTAACCTTAAAAATCTCAGGTATCAATGTCAAATCATCGCTATAATGAATATTTGCTCCTTCGTGAATAAGTTGTTTGGTCAGTTCACTCGGAGTTCTGTCATATCCTGCCACAGCTTTTCCTAAGGAAAGGAAGTATCGAACAAGAGCACTCATACCAATGCCACCTGCTCCAATAAAATAGACGGATTTTATATTTTCGATCTTCATAATTTTTACTCTTTATTTGCTAGTTTCAGTATTTCGTGTGCAATAATATTAGCAGAATCAGATAATGCTAATGTTTTAATATTATTACTCAACTGTTGTAACAGGTGTTTGTCGGTAATAGTTGAATGAATGGTTGGCATTAGCTTTTCGTTCAACTCCGTATCTTTAACATACAATGCAGCCTTTTGATTTACTAAAGCTAGAGCGTTTTTTGTTTGATGATCTTCTGCTACGTTAGGTGATGGAACTAACAATACAGGCTTTTCTAATAAGCAGAATTCAGAAATTGATCCTGCACCTGCTCTTGATACAATCATATCAGCTGCTGCATAAGCTTGAGCCATATCTGATATAAAGTCTGTAATAATGATGTTTTTTAGACTTTTACCTTCAACTGCTTTGCGTATTCTATCAATGTATATTTTCCCAGTTTGCCATATGTACTGAATGTTGCTATTCTCCATTTTTTCTACAGCGTTAAGCAGACATTTATTAATAGATTGTGCTCCTAAGCTACCCCCTACAATTAGTACAGTAGGTTTATTGGGGTCTAAATTATAAGATCGCTTTGCATCCTCTTTAGAATAAGTACTTTGTAGTAAATCTTGCCGTACCGGATTACCAGTAAGAATGATTTTTTCAGCAGGAAAAAAACGGTCCATACCTTGATAAGCAACACATATCTTACTTGCTCCCTTAGCTAGAAGTTTATTTGTGACTCCAGCATAGGAGTTTTGTTCTTGAATAAGAGTAGGAATATGTAATCGTTCTGCCATTTTAAGAGTTGGACCACTCGCAAATCCTCCGACTCCAATGACTACATCTGGTTGGAAGTTTTTAATTACTTTTTTTGCTTTGGAAAGGCTTTTCAATATTTTCCAAAGAACTTCTATGTTTTTCCATAGTTGCTTACGGTAAAAGCCTTTAATTGGTAGTCCAATAATTTCATATCCAGCTTGAGGAACTCTTTGCATCTCCATTCTATCTTCAGCACCAATGAATAAAATAGAACTATCTGGTTTGATTTTTTTTATCGCATTGGCAATAGCTACAGCTGGAAAGATATGTCCACCTGTACCACCTCCACTAATAATTATTTTGAGTTTGTCTTCATTCATAAGTTTGTCCTTTCTTCGGGGAATCCATCGTCTTCTTTTAATAATTCGGAATGTGGACCTTGGGCTAATACTTCGGGTTGAATTTCTCCTGCACCATTTGCTGTTAAAGCAAGTTGTACTTCTGTTTTATTTTCTGCTTGTTTTTGTGAATAATAGCTAACGCTCAAGACCATTCCTAGCATTGCACAATTAATGACCATACTCGATCCTCCTTTACTAATTAGTGGGAGAGGTTGCCCTGTTATTGGTAGTAACTCGACAGCTACCATCATATTGACCATTGCTTGTGTAACAAGTATTAGTCCTATTCCGAGGACTAAAAATGTTCCAAATCTATTATTGCATGTCCGAGCTATTTTCCCTATTCTGACGAGTATGCAAATATAAAAAAAGGTAATTATAGCAGCAGGTATTAGTCCTAATTCCTCAATAATAATTGCATATATAAAGTCTGAGAAGGCTTGGCTTAAAAAGTCTCTTTGCACAGAGTTTCCTGGTCCTAATCCTACTAGACCACTAGTTGCTATTGCAATATTAGCATGTCCTCTCTGTGCATTATCTCTCATGTACTGGGCTGGAGGTAGCTTTTCATTAGTTTCATCCATATAATCTACAACACGATTAACCCAGGTTTCAGCTCTGTGAAAGATTGATATTGAATTTACTTGTGGAATGAGTTTAGCTGCACCGACAAGTGAAAAGACAAGGAGTAGTATTATACCGATGCTTTTCAAAAGAGTCACAATCTTTACACGTCCAATAAAAAGGAGGATGAAAGTTACAAGTCCTAATATCGCGGCAGTAGAGAAGTTCTCTATTGCAATGAGCAAGCATATAATTCCAGCTACGATACCGATATATTTGAAGGCTTTATTATCCGTATTCTCCTCTTTTTGATATTTTGAAAGAATCAGTGCGATAAAACAGATTAATCCTAGCTTTGCTAACTCTGAAGGTTGGAATTGAATTCCAAAAAGCTCTGTCCATCTAGCGGCACCATTCGTTCTAAGTTCGGGAAATATAAACCCTCGAATAGTAACCCATGCCAATAAAAGCATAGCTAAGGGAGTCAGAAATATGCCTATGAGTTTGAACCACTGATATTCAATATTCATGATTACTAGCATAACCATAAATCCTATGAAAAGGAATATAGAGTGCTGAATAATAGGACTCCAATGATCACCTGATTTATAGGTAAGAGTACTTGCTGCACTAAACACTTCAATGATAGAGACAACACAAAGAATAAAGAATATAACCCATATGACTTTGTCTCCTTTGAATATCTTTTTTATTAGGTCCATAATTATAGTGATTTAACAGATTGTTTAAATAGCTCCCCTCTGTTTTCATAGCTAGTAAATAAATCAAAAGATGCACAACATGGACTGAGTAGAACAGTGTCTCCACTTTTTGCTAAGCCCTTTGCTTTTACTACCGCATCTGTCATATTATTAGTATCTTCAATGGGAATATTGAAGCCATCAAAAAATTGATGTAGTTTGGTATTATTTGCTCCAAGAAATACAAGACCTGTACATTTTTCCTTTATGAGAGGAGTAATTTTATTGTAATCATTACCCTTATCTTTTCCTCCAAGAATTAATATGGTACTGTTATGCATAGCTTGTAAAGCATACCAACAAGAGTCCACATTTGTGGCTTTTGAATCATTTATAAACCTAACCCCATGTATCGTGTCAACATATTCTAATCTATGCTCTACTCCATTAAAAGAATTCAGTCCTTGTTCTATTTCCATAGGAGAGAGTTTGGATAAATACGCAGCTGTAATAGCTGCCATTGTATTGTATAGATTGTGTACACCTGATAATTTAACAAATTCTTTATCAATGCTTAAGTTACCACCATCAAGGATTATCTTGTTGCCTAATTTGTATGTGAAGTCAGAATGCTCAACACTAAAAGGATTCTTTGTAGCATGGATAGTTCTATGATTTATTTGTTCTTTAAGTATAGGATCATCTGACCAATAGATAAAATGATCTTTATCAGTTTGATTTTGTATAATACGAAACTTTGCATCAATATACTTATCCATGCAATTATCATATCTATCCAGATGATCAGGAGTGATATTAAGTAGGATAGCAATGTCTGCTTTGAAGTTGTACATATTATCAAGTTGAAAGGAGCTAAGTTCAATGATATAAAACTCATGGTTTTCTTCAGCTACCTGTCTTGCTAAACTCTTCCCTATATTTCCAGCTAAGCCAACATTTTTTCCTGCTTTATGAAACATGTGGTATAGTAAGCTAGTTGTTGTGGTTTTACCATTAGAACCCGTAATACAAATCATTTTTGCATTTGAATATCTACCAGCAAACTCTATTTCCGAAATGACAGGTATATCTTTATCTTTAACTTGTTGGATGATGGGTGCTGTGTCTGGAATCCCAGGGCTTTTAATAATCTCATTAGCATTGAGAATTCTGTTGATAGAATGAGTACCTTCTTCCCATTCAATATTATATTTGTTCAGTTCGTCTTTGTAGTTGTTTTTTATTGATGACGAATCTGAAACAAAAGTTTCAAAACCTTTGCTCTTTGCCAAGATGGCGGCACCCGTGCCACTTTCTCCTGCTCCTAGAATAACTATCCTTCTGGTCATTTTATCTAATTTTTAAAGTAATGATAGTTACTGCTGCTAAGAGGATAGTTATAATCCAGAAGCGGACAGTAATTTTGGATTCGTGGAATACATTTTTTGGCTTAGTAAACATATAGCTACATTCAGGATCTAATTGAGCTTTTGTTGTCCTAAAATGATCATGTATAGGAGTCCTTTTAAATATTCTTTGTTTCTTGCCTTTTTTCTTTCCTAATTTGTAGTAGCGGACTTGAAGAATTACAGATAGATTTTCTACTAAAAACACTCCACATAGAATAGGTATTAATAACTCTTTACGGATAATGATAGCAAATACGGCAATTATACCACCTATTGTAAGACTTCCTGTATCTCCCATGAATACTTGAGCTGGGTAGGCATTATACCATAGAAATCCGATTAATGCTCCTACAAATGCACAAATGAAGATTACCAGTTCCTCACTGCCTGGTATAAACATAATATTTAGGTAGCTTGCAAACTCTGCATGACTACCGAGGTAGGCTAAAATCCCTAATGCAACACCAATTATAGCAGAGTTGCCAGCAGCCATTCCATCCATGCCATCATTTAGGTTTGCACCATTAGATACTGCGGCTACGACAAAAATTGTAACTAATACAAAAAGAACCCATCCTGCTTTTTGTTTATGTTGTCCAAAGAAGCCTACTACATCAGCATAGTCTAGATTGTTGTTTTTGAAAAATGGAATTGTTGTTTGTGTTGATTTTATGTTCTTGGTTGTATGAACTATTTCTGTTTCATGCCCAGGCATCTCTACCTCCATGTTTTCACGAATAACAGCATCTGGGCTAAGATATACAGTTAATCCTACAATTAAGCCTAAACCAACTTGTCCTAAGATCTTAAATTTACCTCTAAGTCCTTCTTTATTCTTTTTGAAAACCTTGATGTAGTCATCTGCAAAGCCTATAACTCCTAACCAAATAGTTGTTATAAGCATTAAGATCATATACGTATTATGGAGTTTGCCTAAAAGCAAACAGGGAATAAGAATAGATATTATTATTATTACACCACCCATGCTAGGAACGCCTGTCTTGTTGACACCAAAAGGATCAATGCTAGCATCTCTTTGTATTTCTGTAATCTGTTTAAGTTTTAGTCTATCAATAAACTTGTCACCAAATATCGTTGAGATAAGTAGTGCTAAAATTATTGTAGCAATAGCTCGGAATGATGTGTAACCAAACATTCCAGCTCCTGGGAAATTATATTTTTCTAACCATTCAAATAGGTAGTATAGCATAGTCTTTTCTTTCTTTTATCTTGTTCTTAAATTTGTTGTGTTTGAAAAATATTACGAACTTCTTCCTTGTCGTCAAAATGATGTTTGACTCCTTGAATATCTTGATAAGTCTCATGTCCTTTTCCTGCAATAAGGATAACGTCGTTGGTTTTTGCTAGCATACATGCTGTCTTAATTGCATCTCTGCGGTTTTCAATCGTTAATACATTTTGCTTCTCTTCTGTGTTTAAACCATCAAGCATATCTTTTATTATCTCTTGAGGATCTTCAAAACGAGGGTTATCTGAGGTTATAATTACTGTATCGCTGTTTTTTATGGACTCTTTTGCCATTAAGGGCCTTTTGCCTTTGTCTCTGTTCCCTCCAGCTCCTACAACTGTTATTACTTTTCCTTTACCATCAAGAATATCATGTATGGTGGTCAGTACATTTGTTAAAGCATCAGGAGTATGTGCATAATCTACAATAACGGTATATCCCTTGGGAGCTTGTAATGTTTCAAATCTTCCTGATACAGATTTAAGTGTACTGATAGCAATTAAAACTTCATCGGCTTTTTGCCCTAATAAACAAGCTGTTCCGTAAACTGCAAGAAGGTTATAAACATTGAATTTACCTGTAAACTGCACTACTACATCTGTGTTGTTTATTTCGAGAATCATTCCATTAAAATGTGATTCAATGACTCTAGCTTTAAAATCGCATAAACTTCTAAGAGAATATGTGTGGATGGCGGACTTGGTGTTTTGTACCATTACCATACCATTCTTATCATCTAGATTGACTAAGCTGAAAGCATTTTTAGGAAGATTGTCGAAAAACTCTTTCTTCGCTTTAATATAATTGGCTATTGTTTTATGATAGTCTAAATGGTCACGAGTTAAGTTTGTGAAAATTCCACCAGCGAACTTTAGTCCTGAAATCCTTTTTTGTTCAATTGCATGAGAACTGACCTCCATAAAAGCATAGTCACATCCTCTGAGTACCATATCATGCAAGAGTTTGTTGATAGTTACCGCATCAGGTGTGGTATGGGTGGTTTCTAAAGCTTCATCATCAATATAGTTGCATACTGTTGATAATAAGCCAGCCTTATAGCCTAGTTTCTTAAAAGTCTTGTAAAGAATAGTTGCAACAGTAGTTTTCCCATTTGTACCTGTGACTCCTACAAGCTTAAGCTTTGAAGACGGATTGTCATAAAAAGTAGAAGCTAAAATACCTAAAGCAGCCTCAGAATGGGGTACTTGTATGTAAGTGATATCCTTGTTTTTTTGTTCTGGTAAATCCTCACACAATATAGCTACAGCACCTTGTTTGATAGCTTGATTTATATATTGATGACCATCTACTTGAGTTCCTCTTAGGGCAGCAAATAAACTCTGTTTTTTTACTCCTCTTGAGTCGATTTGTATATCTATGATGTCATTTTGAACTGGGCCAATTATTTTTTTAGTCTCAATTCCTTTGATTAAGTTCTCTATTACCATAATTGAAGGTTTTTGTTATCGTAATTCTACTGTGATGGTTGCTCCTGGTCTGATATTCGAACCGTTTGGAATCGATTGACGGTATACCTTGCCACGACCTGCAACTCTTACATTTAAGCCTACAGATTCTAACGCAAAGATTGCGTCTCGGGCGCCCATTCCATATACAGAGGGAACGACCTTAGTTGAGATATTAGCATCTGTTACTTGAATTTTATTTTCTAGAGTATCAAATGAACTCCATTTGTTTTCTTTATTGTATGAATCTGTATCATAATGAATTCCCAGCTCTTTAAAAATAGATATACTTTTTTGAGCTAATCCTTTTTTTACGATAGGAGCAGGGGGGTTAATAGAGTCTATTGCCGAGGTTACATTATAATATTGCTTTAGATTCATAGCATATATTCTCTCTGCTATTTTGTTGAAGACGATGGCACACTCTCTACCACCACCACCACCACCACCACGGGCAGATTTAATATTGACTAATATTGTATATTTAGGCTTATCAGCGGGGAAATACCCACAAAAACTCAGTAGATGTTGCATTCCACCACCCTGATAGCCACCAGATCCTTGAGATAGCTGTGCAGTACCTGTTTTTCCAGCCACTTTAAATTGTTCTGATCCAGCTCTCTTACCAGTACCTTCACTTACAACTCTTTCAAGTATCTCTTGAATATCTTTTATAGCTCCTGATGAGGCTATACTAGAGTTTAAAACTTCAACAGGGTATTTTTTTATTATTGATCCATCACGGCTTACAGCTTGCACAAATCTAGGTTTAACCATTTTCCCATTATTAGCGACTGCATTATAAAAGGTAGCCATATTGATAGGGGGAATGAGGGTTTCATAGCCAAAACTCATCCACGGTAAGGATAATTTGGAGAATCCTTGATCATCTGTATTTCTTATAACTGGTTCTGCTACACCTTCTAACTGTAAGTCGAGCTTCATTCCTATCATTTTTCTTATACCATCAATATACTGCTGTTTATTAGTTGCATAACATTCTTCAATAGTTACTCCCACACCAATATTTGATGAGTTCATCATAATTTCATCAATATTTTGATACTTTTGTTCCTCCTTGAAACCACCATTTCTCCAGTTCCAATCTCTTATTAGTTTTCCATGCATATTATAGGTTCCATCACCTAAATATTGCTTGTAATCTCTTGTTATTTTGCCATCATTTAAAGCTGTTAAGATAGAAACAGTTTTAAATGTAGAGCCAGGTTCAAATAAATCGATAACAGCGTTATTCTTTTCTTCGCGGTATATGCCATCGCTTCCTCTTGACATATTCACAATAGCCTTAATATCTCCTGTTTCTACCTCCATTACTATTGCAATGCCAAGTACGCCATTTACTTCTTTGAGCATATCCACTAGTGCTTTTTCACTAATATCTTGCATATCGACATTGAGGGTGGTAATAATATCATCTCCATGAATTGGCTTTTCATCGAGTATAGATAGGTATTTGTTTTTAACTTTGATTCGATGCCCTAACCCATCTTTACCTCTTAATACATCGTCAAAAGATTTCTCGAGACCATTTTTAGCCCCTTTAGCCATATCAAGGTATAAGCTACCAATAGTTCGGGAAGCTAGAGTACCAAAAGGTTTTTCTCTGTAGTTGGACTCTGTAACATGTAGCCCACTTTTATTGGCACCTTTATTAAATACTGGTAATTCTGTAATATCTTTGTATTGAAGATAGCTCACTCGATAGGGATATAGAGAAGCATGCGCACTTTTATTTTTAGCATTAAGCCCCTTGATCAGTTGATTTCTAAAAAAGCTTTCTGAATGAGTTGGTAAAATTTTGTGTAAACCTTTACAGATGTATGTTATACTATCTTTTATTCCCTTTTCTTTAATTTCATGGTTAAACTTATAATCCATGAATAGTCTATATTGAGGAAGTGAACTTGCTAATAACTTCCCATCACTTGAAAAAATCTTACCTCTAGTGGCAGGTATAATAACATTCTCTTTTTCGTAGTTTTTTTTGGCTTCTATCCAATAGTCTTTTTCAAAAAACATAGTTACTCCAGCCTTTACTACTATGCCACCAGCACAAAGGGCAAGAAGTAAAACAATAAAAAAGTATCGATTTAGTATGTCATTTTTTTTAATAGCCACGGTGTAAATTAAATAAGTAATTATTTTTTTATAATATAGGGTGGATTTGTCGGAATTTCTAATTCACTTCCTTTTCGAGTGATATGCTCTTCTATTTTGGATTGTCGACTCTTATCCATTAAATCAGCTGTACGTGTAAGTGCTCTAAACTTTGAATCTTTTAGAGTTACCTCTAGTTTATTCTTTTCAATCAGTAACTGTTGATATTGATATCTATTACTGACATAAAAGATTGCGATTACTACAAGTAATACGATAAATGGAATATTCTTTAAGATTATTTCTTGTACCAATATATCTCCTCTTAAAATACGGATAAACCCAAGTTTTTTTTTCGCAGATTTTGGCTCTTCGTTTGTATTGGTGTTTAGGTTTGGATCTTTCATATTCTTAAAGTTTTTCAGCTATTCTTAATTTAGCACTTCGAGAACGTGGATTAAGCTCTTGTTCTTGATCTGTAGGTATAATTACCTTATTATTAATTGCCTTTATTGGAGAAATAATCTTTCCATAAAAGTCTTTATTCAACTTACCCTCAATGTTTCCAGTTTTAAATAAGTTTTTCACCATTCGATCCTCTAGGGAATGGTATGTAATTACAGCGAGTCTTCCTCCTGGTTTTAAAAGTCCAATTGCTGATATGAGCATCTCTCGTAGAGCTTCCATTTCTTCATTAACTTCAATCCTTAGTGCTTGGAACACTTTGGCAAAATCCTTTTTTTGTCTTTGTGGTCCAAAAAGAGGTGTAATAACCTCTATGAATTGGGCTATAGTTTTAATAGGGTTCTCTGCTCTATATTTAACAATTTTCGACGCAATCCTTCTACTGTTTTTTAGCTCTCCATAAAGGTAGAAAACATCTGCTAATTGTTCTTGGCTATAGTTGTTCACTATATCAGCTGCCGTTTTAGATGCACGGGTATTCATTCTCATATCCAAGTCTGCATCGAATCGGAAAGAAAATCCTCGTTCACTTTCATCAAAGTGATGTGAGGAAACACCTAAATCTGCAAGGATTCCACTTACTTCAGTAACATGGTAATATTGAAGGAAATTTTTAATATAGCGGAAGTTAGACCTCACAAAGGTAAATCTACTATCTTGAAAGCTGTTTTTCTCAGCATCTTTGTCTTGATCAAACGAGAATAAGTGACCTGTAGGTGCTAAGTGGCTTAAAATTTCTTTGGAGTGTCCACCTCCACCAAAAGTTACATCCACATAAATTCCCTGAGGATCTATATTTAGTCCATTAATACTTTCGTTTAAAAGAACAGGTATATGATAGGGTTGATTATTCATGTCTGTCATTATCATTCATTATTTGAAATAGATTTGCGCTAAATTCCTCTGGATCCATAAAAGGTGCATTTGTGAGTTCTTTAGCCCAGATTTCTATTTTGTCATCCATACCAATGAGTCGTATATCATTATTTATATTGGCTAATTCTTGATAGCGTTTGGGTAATAATATACGGCCATTAGTATCTATATTTAAAATTTCGACATCACTTACATATTGTCGTAATATCAATTGATGTTGAGGATTCCACTTGTTTAATTTGCTTTTTAGCTCATTTAATTCTGTGTTCCACACTGTCATTGGGGTTAAAACTAAGCAGGGTTGATATAGATCTTTGCATAGCACTATCTTCTCTTCTGCTTTTTCAAGAAGTATTTTCCTAAATAGTACAGGAATAAAGAATCTTCCTTTACTATCTATTTTAGCTTCTATGTTCCCAAAAAAATGCAATTTGATACCTTATTATATGTGATTATTAGTTTTAATGTAAAATTACATATTTCCCCACAATTCCCCACTTTTTTAATTGAATATTTTTAGTATATACTTTATGCTCTATTAAAACTCTTAGATAAGTGTAAAAAATAGAGAAAAGACTAGTGACGAATGTTAGAAATAGTTTTGAAATAAAAACGACTATTCTCTAATTTAGGAAATGTCAAAGTAATTAAATGTAAAATATTAGCGGTTATAATTGTCTTAATTCATGATTTATATTTACTTTCGTTTACACTTGTATCGTACATTTTTTTTAAAATGTTGTAGAGTTCTAAAAAGATAAGCTAAATTTGTGCTAATTATTCATTTGTGAAATCATGGCAGATAAAGATTTATTTTTATTAGATATCGATCAAATACTTAAGGATAAAATGCCTAAGTATTATAGGTTTATACCTAAATTTATAATCCAATATTTAAAAAAAATAACTCATCAAGATGATCTAAATGTACTTTTATCAACAACAGCTAAAGGAAAATATGGAGTTCCCTTTTTAGAGGCTTCACTAGAGTTTTTGGATACGCATTTAGTCATTAAAGGAGAAGATAATTTGCCAAAAGATGGATTGTATACATTCGTATCTAATCACCCTTTGGGTGGACAAGATGGACTTGCTCTAGGCTATATACTGGGAAAGCAATATGATGGAAAAGTAAAGTATTTGGTGAATGATCTATTAATGAATGTGCAAGGATTAGCTCCTTTGTTTATTCCTATAAATAAGACAGGTAATCAGGCTAGAAGTTTCCCTCAAATGGTTGATGCTGGTTTTAAGTCGGACAATCAATTAATTATGTTTCCTGCTGGCCTTTGCTCTAGACGTATTGATGGCAAAATTCAAGATCTAGAATGGAAGAAGACATTTATTGTTAAGAGTGTCCAAACAAAGAGAGATGTAGTTCCTATTCATTTTGAGGGTAGGAACTCCGACTTCTTTTATAACTTATCTAAAGTTTGTAAATGGCTTGGAATTAAGTTTAATATAGCAATGTTATATCTTGCAGATGAAATGTTTAAGAATAGACATAAAACATTTACGGTGACGATAGGTAAGCCTATCCCATGGGAGACTTTTGATAAAAGTAAATCGCCAAAGGAATGGGCAGCTTACGTTAGAGATATTGTATATAAACTATAGAGAAATACCACTGGTAACATATGGAAAAGATTATTGAGGCGGTAGATAAAGACCTCATCAAGGCAGAATTAACTGAAGAGAAAAGATTGAGAATGACCAATAAAAGTCAGAATCAAATCTATGTCATTACTCACCAAGATTCTCCGAATACAATGCGTGAAATTGGGCGATTAAGAGAAATTGCTTTTCGTGCAGCAGGTGGTGGAACTGGTAAATCTATAGATATTGATGAATTCGATATCTCTGAAAATTCCTATAAGCAATTGTTAGTATGGGATCCTGAGAGTGAAGAGATATTGGGTGGTTATCGCTATATTCTAGGTACAGATGTAGAAATAGAGAATGGTATTCCGCAAATAGCAACATCTCATCTATTTAAATTCTCGGATAAGTTCATTAAAGATTACTTACCTACAACTATTGAGTTAGGGAGATCTTTTGTGACTTTGGAGTATCAGTCAACTAGGGCGGGGAGGAAAGGCCTTTTTGCTTTAGACAATTTATGGGATGGTTTAGGAGCTTTGACTGTTATTATGCCTACGGTAAAGTACTTTTTTGGGAAAGTAACCATGTATCCAAACTTTCATAAGCATGGTAGAGATATGATCCTTTATTTTTTGCGTAAACATTTTGGTGATAAAGAGAATTTAATTTTACCTATAAAACCTTTAATGTTAGAGAGCGATCCTTCTGAATTATCAGAATTGTTTTGTGAGAAAACATTTAAAGATGACTACAAAATATTGAATGCAGAGGTTAGAAAATTAGGATATAATATACCCCCACTTGTAAATGCTTATATGAGCTTAAGTCCAACCATGAAAATGTTTGGAACGGCTATAAATTATGGTTTTGGCGAGGTTGAAGAAACAGGAATTCTAATTGCTGTAGATGAAATTTTAGAAGAAAAGAGAATGCGCCATATCCAATCATTTGTTGATGAAAGAAATGGCGACTATGGAACTCTGACTTCTGGTATGAATAAAGTTTTCTATCCTGTACAAGACTCGGAGTAGAGTCTTGTGCTTTTAAATAGCTGGTAAGCTTTGTCCATTTATCTTTCTATAAAGATCTAAGGCATAAATATCAGTCATTCCAGAAACAAAATCTAGTACAGCTTGTACTCTCTGATTAAAATCACCTGATTGTATATCATACTGCCCTGAAACTCTATTTATTAATAGTTTCGAATAAGCTTTTTCGGGCTCTTGTATTGCACTTATATAGTGATTGAGTAGGGTGCTTATGATTTTATAGCCCGCCAATTCGATATCAACAACATCCTTTGCCTTGTATATCTTAGAATAGGCTACTTTTTTACATAAGTTATAAGCATTCTTTGATCTTTTTGGAAGGTGTGAAATCAAATCTCCTTCAAAATTTCCATTTAAAATTGTAGCCTCATTTTCAGTAAATATATGAGTGCATTCTTTAACTAGGTTACCTATAATTGTAGAACGTAGATAGGCTATTTGTTCGTTGGTATCTGAAACAATATTAAAAACATGCTTGGCTCTATCCAATTGTTTTGTATTTAAATAATTGAGTAAAAGCTCTTTTGTTTCTGTTGTTGATAGTATTCTTAACTTATGTGCATCTTCTATGTCCATAAGTTGATAACAAATATCATCAGCTGCTTCTACAAGATACACTAGAGGATGTCTAGCGTATCTTCTAGGCTCATTTTCCTTGATTATTATTCCTAATTCTGATGCAATTTTGATATAACTCTCCTTTTCACTGTAGAAAAATCCAAATTTTGATTTATCTCCTGCTATAAAAGATTCGTAGGGGTATTTGACTATAGAAGCAAGTGTGCTATAGGTCATGGCAAACCCTCCTTCTCTTCGGCCATTAAATTGGTGCGTAAGTAAACGTAATGCATTCGCATTCCCTTCAAAATGGATTATATCTTGCCAAAAATCTGTATTTAATTCTTTTTTAATTTTACTTCCTTCTCCTTCAGAAAAATAGGACGAAATAGCTTGTTCTCCTGAATGTCCAAAAGGAGGGTTTCCTAGGTCATGAGCCAAGCAA
>NZ_DYYK01000194.1:0-45703 GCF_020741705.1 Bacteroides coprosuis | reverse complement strand
CATGTAGTAGTGACGATGATGATAATAAAGATCCAGAAGAAGAAACTAGTAAGCTTGTTGGAACCTGGAATTTAGATTCAACTTCACCTTTGATTTTTGAATGGGAAGCCAAAGAGGGGGTAAAAGATTTTCAAATTGTTTTGCCTAAAGAGAATGGAGAGCAAGTATTAGAAGTAAGTCAGCTAATTGATATGGCTAAAAGTTTTGTCAACCCTAAGTTGAAAACTGTTATAGAAACTGTTACTTTTCACAAAGATGGTAATATTACTGCTTCCTATAAAGATCAACAAGCTACAGAATTTACTGAATCTGTAAAAGGATTGGCTACTTATAAAGTTCTTCCTAAAGAAAAGTTATCAGTACAGTTGCATGCCGATGCTATTATTAAAGAAGCTAAGGTAACAGATGAGATGTCTATCGAAATGATGACAAAATATATGAAAGAACCTTTTGTTATTTCTTATGATTTAGATAAAAATGATACAGAACTAGAATGCTATCTAGATTTAGAGTTTGTTAAGAAGTATATGAAGATGGTTCCAAATATTTTAGAATCGGGTGTCATCCCTGAGAACTTACAACCTGCTATTAAATCTATTTTTGAGCAAGTAGATGATTTATTTGGGAAAACAGAAGAGTTTGAACTAGGTTTGAATATGAATAAGCATTAATTTTCATAATAATAAAATGGAAGCCCATCTCATGTAGGTGGGCTTTTTTTATGTCGTTTGGGGTATGCTTTATGTTTATAAAGGTATCTGATATGACACCGATATGATAAAGGTTTGCCTTAGTCAAGAGAACATCATGACACCGACATGATGATCTCTTGACTAGGATGTAAATAAAAGTTTTATTCTATTGATTTAAGAATTTAATATGGTTTTCTGAATTTTTTTAAATGAAGATACTTAGTTGTATCGTTATAAAAGAGGGTGTGGCTAAGTGGATAATGACTATACAAAAAAAGCAGAAAGAGGTTAGTTCTTTCTGCTTTTTAATATTGTTATTCTTTTTTGTTTAGAAGGCATATCCAAAACCCATATTCAGATAGATGGGATACATATTGAAGGTGACAGTATCAAAATCCTTCTTAAAGATATTGTTTAATCCCCAATTAAGGTCGGCATATACATTGAGATGTCTGAATGCTCTCCACTCAGCACCAAACTGCAATCCCCATTGAAATCTTCTTAAATCGTCAGAGAAATCGTATGTAGCCGTACTACCGTCTTTAAATTCCACTTTTGGACCTGTAGGATCATCTTCTCTCAAATAGCCATCGTAAACATGACCTGAGAAATCTCTTTCTAATACGTAAGAGAAATAAGGTCCTAATTTAAGGTTCACACGTTTTGATACTTTATATCCTGCCAATAGAGGTAGCGTGATATATGAGTTTCTGAACTTTGTTTTCACATTACCTGTCCATTGTCCTTTTATTTCTTCTCCACCGTCACCAATGATTTCCATACCATAGTTTTTTACCGTAGCATCAGTTTTCATGGCTTTAGTATCTAGAGTTAGACCAAAGATAAATCCCCATCTATCATTTTGTCCAAACCATTTGGAGATTTCTGTACCAAGAGATAGGGCTAAGTCTGGTCTGTAGCTATTTATTTCTCTAATTTCGGAAGGCAAAGGAAGAGGAGATGTCCCCCCAATGTTAATACCTCCTTTAACTTCGTATTCTAATCCTTTTAAGGCAGACCATATAATACCCCAGTTACGGTCCTTTTGTGCATAGATATTTACCGAGCTAAAAACAGCTAGTAAAAGCAATATATGTTTATAATATCTTTTCATGACTCTAAAATTTAATATTCTTCAGCAATTAATTCTACTTCATCTACATAAAGAGTACTTCCTATAGCACCACTAAAGTGTGCACCATCTTTGCTAGAGGTAAATACAATAGCAATTTTATATTTTCCATCTTTTAGCTTTTGAGGATCTATCGTTTTGCCTTCTTTATATTTGAAATTAAAGTTGAATTCAGTCCACATGTTTTTAGTTGTAGCAGGAAGGTCTTCTCTAGCTATAGCTATAATATTAGGATGAGTTAGTGAATTGCTGCCATCTAATGTTTCTAAATTGTCATCTGTTTCATAGAATACTCCATAGATGTCTGCTTCGTCTATCTTACCGGCAACGGGTTTGCCATGGTCCTTGTAAGTTTCACCTGGGGTATATTGATACCATCCTTTTAGCTGGAGAGGCTTTTGACTAAATGGTAGGCCAAACTTAGTAGCCTCAAGTGGTTTGCTTACCGCTTCAAGCACGTTGAATTGGCCTAAGAATAAGTTTCCTGCAGCAATTGGCATCTTGTTTAGGCTACCAAAGAATCCTGTATCTCTAGTGGTTAATTTTGCACAATTATTTGTATAGCCTTGAGCTACTTGTACTGTAGGGAAGTCTTCTGCTGTTTTGGGCATACCAGTCAGCGAATATCCACTATTTCCACTAGCCCATCTTAAAACCTCTTGCCCTTTGAAAACTTCAATGAAAGTATGATATTTTCCTTTCCCATCGTCTGAAGAAAGAGTTTCGAAAGAATATTTAGTGGGTAAATCAGTCCTTATTGCTGAAATTATATAGTTCTTTTTCCAGTTTTTATCTTCCGATGTAACCGTGTAGGTAATAGGATTTGTAAAATCTTGAGTAATCCCACTAGCTGGTTCAATGGTTGCACCAGGAGTAAGAGTAAATTCCGGAGTAATTTTAGTAATATCAGCATGCTTATGAACCATAATCATCACACTGTATTTTCCTATTTCGTCGTTATTAACAATAGGAGCAGTTTTTAAAATATCAGGTTCTCTTACCGTACATGCTGTAATATCTGCTTCAGCATTAGGTTCTTCACTTTTTATACATGCACTGACAATCAGTACAAAAGATAAGTAAAGCAGGGTTCGGAATAATTTCATTTTAGACAATTATTAATGTTAATACCGTACAAAGGTAATGTTCCTTTTTTTATAAACATAAATACGGTAGATAAAAGTGATGTTTAATATCTTAATGCCTAAAATACAGACCTTTGAATGTTCTAATCTGAATGATTTTTGCTCAAGGAATGAGGTATAAAAATTGATATAATATGATAATAATGATTACATTTGCTTTAACCAAAATCAGGTAGTTATGACGAACTTAGATAGGATCAAAATTATCGAACTTATTAAAAGGGAGGTAGTTCCAGCGATTGGTTGTACTGAGCCGATTGCTGTAGCCTTATGTGTAGCAAAAGCGAAAGAAATTTTGGGGACTAAACCTAACAAAATCGAAGTGTTTCTTAGTGCAAACATGTTGAAAAATGCTATGGGCGTGGGTATTCCTAGTACTCATGAGATAGGTCTTCCAATTTCTATTGCTTTAGGGGTAATTATAGGTAAGTCCGAATACGGGCTTGAAGTACTTAAAGATAGTACCCCTGAAGCAGTGGCAGAAGCAAGTCAGTACATTAAAGATACCGATATAAACATCGAGTTAAAAAAAGAAAGCTGTGATAAGCTATATATTGAAGTGAGGGCCTATAATGGAGATGAATCTGCAAAGGCTATTATTTCAGGCAATCATACGCATTTCGTTTACTTATCAAAGAATGCAGAAGTACTTTTCAATGCTGAAAGTTCAAGTTCTGCACAAGAAAATGAGGAGGATGTAAAACTTAACCTTCGTTGCATTTATGATTTTGCAACTACTGAATCCTTTGAGAATATCCGTTTTATTTTAGAAGCAGGCAAAGTGAATAAAGCCGCAGCTGAATTTGCCTTTGATAAGAATTATGGTCACTCCATTGGGCGTATGCTACTAACAGGCAGTAAGAGCAATCTAATAGGCGAGAGTGTGTACACCAAGGTGCTATCTTATACCTCTGCTGCATGTGATGCTCGTATGGCTGGAGCTATGGTGAAAGTGATGAGTAATTCGGGCAGTGGCAATCAAGGTATTTCTGCTACTCTACCTGTAGTAGTTTATGCAGAAGAAATGGGTAAATCGGAAGAAGACTTAGCTAGGGCATTAATCTTGAGCCATCTTACTGCAATTTATATCAAACAAAGTTTGGGTAGATTATCAGCACTATGTGGGTGTGTTGTCTCCGGTACTGGGTCGAGTTGTGGTATAACTTATCTAATGGGAGGTGGTTATAAAGAAGTATGTTATTCCATTCAAAATATGATTGCAAACATAACAGGGATGCTTTGTGATGGTGCTAAGCCTAGTTGCTCCTTAAAAGTGGCAACAGGTGTTTCTACTGCAATGCTCTCTGCGATGATGGCTATGGATGGTAAATATGTAACCTCTGCAGAAGGTATTGTTGATGAAGATGTGGATAAAACAATACGAAATTTAACTCGCATTGGTTCATCTGGAATGCTCGAAACAGATAAGATTGTTCTAGATATTATGACGAATAAATAATGAACGTCGATAGGATAAAAATAAAAGGAGAGATTGAAAAATCTCTCCTTTTATTTTGCTGATTAAAGTCAATTAATATTAGCAACAGCCGCTACCGCAACCACCACTATTGCATCCACAGCCTCCTTCATTATCTGAAGAGCCACATCCACAATCGTCCGATGAACCACAGCCACAACCACAACCACCGCCTTCGCCAGTGATCATATTAACCATACCTTGAATTTCTTCTGTAGTAGCAGGTCTTGTTTCAACAACGCTACCTTCGAATACGATGTCACTACCAGCTAGTGGGTGATTCATATCCATAACAACGATATCGTCTTTTACTTCAAGTACAGCACCGTTTAGAGTACGACCATCTTCATCCATAAGAGGAACAATGTTACCTGGGAAGATGTGTTCGTTGTCAAACTTTCCATCTACTTCAAAGATATGTTTTGGTAATTCAAGAACATGTTCTTCGTTATAGTCACCATAAGCTTGATCTTTGGTCAAAGTAAGAGAAAAGCTTTCTCCTTTTTTCAAATCTTTTACTCCAAGTTCAAATGCTGGAAGAGTTGTTCCTAAATCAGAGATAAACTGGAATGGGCGGTCAATTGTTGCCTCTTCAATCATCTCTTTATTACCATCTTCTAGTGCATATAATTTGTATGCTACTGCAATATACTTATTATCAGTAATAGCCATTGAAATCAATTTTTAAGTTAAAGAATAGAGTACTAACAGAGTAGTACGTATAAAGTTTGGCAAAGATAGGAATAAATTTAA
Source organism: Bacteroides coprosuis (assembly GCF_020741705.1). Classification (NCBI taxonomy): domain Bacteria; kingdom Pseudomonadati; phylum Bacteroidota; class Bacteroidia; order Bacteroidales; family Bacteroidaceae; genus Bacteroides; species Bacteroides coprosuis. The sequence goes on along the minus strand of NZ_DYYK01000194.1, from coordinate 40,504 downwards.
GTTTCTTTCTTCTGAGTAGTACATTTAACGATTTAAAGTAGAAGTATTAGTCTTTTAAAATAAATAGAAACAAAATTTATCGAGCGGCAGTAAGTCAATAACTTCTATTTAGAGTATCTTTGCCAATTCTTAATGGACTAAATGAACTATGATGGATAATGATAAGAAAATAGGTTCATACAAATATGTTGCCGAACCATTTCATGTTGACTTCTCAGGCAAGTTAACGTTAGGAGTATTGGGGAATCATTTATTAAACTGTGCAGGCTTTCACTCCTCAGAAAGAGGTTTTGGTATAGCTAAGCTAAACGAAGATAACTATACTTGGGTACTTTCACGGTTAGCAATTGAGTTGGATGATTTGCCTTATCAATATGAGAATTTCACAATACAGACATGGGTAGAGAATGTTTATCGCTTATTTACAGATAGAAATTATGCGATATATGATAAAGATGATAAATGTATTGGCTATGCACGCTCTGTGTGGGCAATGATTAATCTAAATACTCGTAAACCAGCTAATTTAATAGAACTTCACGGTGGTGATATTAGTCAATATATAGTAGATAAGCCTTGTCCTATTGATAAGCCTTCTCGAATAAAAGTATCTACCACTACACCCATAACTCACTTAGAAGCGAAATATACGGACATAGATATAAATGGACATGTAAATAGTGTACGTTATATCGAACATATATTAGACCTATTTCCTCTGGAAAAATTCAAATATCAAGGTGTGAAGAGATTTGAAATGGCATACGTGGCAGAAAGTTATTATGGTGATAAGCTAAGCTTTTATGTTGATGCTGTAGATGAGATAGAATATCATATTGAAGTAAAACGAAATGACGAACAAGTAGTTTGTCGATCTAAAATTATTTTTAACACTAAAAAATAATAGAGAAAAATTTATAGATTTAAATAGGGCAGATAAGCTTAAATGGGCTTATCTGCTTTTTTTGTGTAATAAAAAAAGAATTTGGCAAATAATTACAACTTACAAAAGCCTTAAATGCTTAAACATAAATCAAATAGCAAGTGTTAATAAACTGAACAACGATATAAAAACCTTAAGTATGGTACATGATATTGAAATGATACGCAACTTCTATAAAGCGTATCCCAGTAAAATTGCCAAAGTAAGATCGGTTTTGAATAGACCTTTAACCTTGGCTGAGAAAATAATTTATGTTCATCTCTTTAAAGATGAAGATCTTAAGAATTATGAGAGGGGAGTGGATTACGTGAACTTTAGACCTGATAGAGTTGCTATGCAAGATGCTACTGCTCAAATGGCTCTTCTCCAATTTATGAATGCTGGCAAAGAGAAAGTGGCAGTTCCCTCAACGGTACATTGTGACCACTTGATTCAGGCTTATCAAGGTTCCAAAAAAGATTTACAGATAGCGAATAAGACAAATGGAGAAGTGTATGATTTCTTGCGTGATGTTTCTTCTCGCTATAATATTGGTTTTTGGGAGCCTGGTTCGGGTATTATACACCAAATTGTACTTGAAAACTATGCTTTCCCAGGTGGAATGATGGTTGGAACAGACTCTCATACTCCCAATGCTGGAGGTCTAGGGATGGTTGCCATTGGTGTGGGTGGTGCAGATGCTGTTGATGTAATGACTGGTATGGAATGGGAATTAAAAATGCCAAAACTTATTGGGGTTAAGCTAACAGGCAAACTGAATGGTTGGGCTGCTCCAAAAGATGTTATTCTGAAACTAGCTGGGATACTTACTGTTAAAGGAGGAACCAATGCCATTATAGAATATTTTGGTGAAGGCACTAAATCCTTGTCTGGTACTGGTAAAGGCACAATTTGTAATATGGGTGCTGAAGTAGGCGCAACTACATCTTTATTCCCCTATGATGATAGAATGGGTGTGTATTTGAAAGCTACTAATAGAGAAGAAGTAGCTAAGCTTGCTAATACTGTAGAAAAAGATCTTCGTCCAGATCCAGAAGTTGAGGCTGATCCTGAAAAATATTATGATCGAGTTATAGAGATAGATTTATCTCAATTAGAACCTTATATAAATGGTCCATTTACACCAGATGCTGCTACTCCAATATCTGAGTTTGCAGAAAAAGTAAAGAAAAATGATTATCCTCGAAAGATGGAAGTGGGTTTGATAGGTTCTTGTACTAACTCTTCATATGAAGATATTACAAGAGCTGTATCGGTTGCTAAACAAGCTGTAAACAAAGGAATTAAGGTGGCTTCTCCATTTATTGTAAATCCAGGGTCTGAAAAGATTAGAGCTACTATCGAGCGAGATGGAATGCTGGATGTTTTTGATAAAGTGGGAGCTACAATAATGGCAAATGCTTGTGGACCTTGTATTGGTCAGTGGAAACGTCATACTGATGACCCTACACGCAAAAACTCTATAGTAACTTCTTTCAATAGAAATTTTGCTAAACGTGCAGATGGCAATCCAAATACTCATGCTTTTGTTGCTTCACCAGAGCTAGTTACTGCATTGACGATTGCTGGTGATTTATGTTTTAATCCTCTTACTGATAAATTGAAAAACGATAAAGGAGAATTGGTGAAACTAGAAGAACCTAGTGGATACGAATTGCCTCCAAAAGGATTTGAAGATGGTAGTGCTGGTTATACTGCGCCCACAGGAGCTAAAAAAGAAATTAATGTGGCTTCGGATTCTCAACGTTTACAGTTGCTTCAACCTTTCCCTAAATGGAATGGTGGCGATTTGGTAGATATGCCTCTTCTTATTAAAGCAAAAGGAAAATGTACTACAGACCATATTTCTATGGCTGGTCCTTGGTTAAGATTTAGAGGACATCTTGAAAATATATCTGATAACATGCTTATGGGTGCTATAAATGCATTCAATGATGAAGCTAATAAAGTATGGAATCAACTAACCTCTACTTATGAGACAGTTTCGGGTACTGCGAAACAATACAAGGCTAAAGAGATTTCTTCAATTGTTGTAGCCGAAGATAACTATGGTGAAGGCTCAAGTAGAGAGCATGCTGCTATGGAACCTCGTTTCTTAAATGTAAAAGCTATTCTAGCTAAGAGTTTTGCTCGTATTCACGAAACCAACTTAAAGAAACAGGGGATGCTTGCTATTACATTTATAAATCCTGCAGATTATGATAAGATTCAAGAAAAAGACAAATTGTCTATTATCGGATTAAAAGATTTCGCTCCTAATAAGAATCTGAAAGTAGTGGTAACTCATACAGATGGTTCAAAAGATGAATTTGAAGTTCAACATACCTATAACCAACAGCAGATTGAATGGTTCCGTGCTGGATCTGCATTAAACGCTAGATAACTATGAATAAAATAACTAAAGATAAAAAAGGGAAACTTATTGTTCCTGATAAACCAATTATTCCCTTTATAATGGGAGATGGAGTAGGAGCAGAGATAACTCCAGTAATGCAAAAAGTAATTGATGCAGCCATTCAAAAAGCTTATAGCAACAAACGTGCTATTGAGTGGAAAGAAGTACTTGCTGGAGAAAAAGCTTTTAACCAAACTGAATCTTGGTTACCTGATGAAACATTAGATGCTTTTAGGGAGTATTTAGTGGGTATTAAGGGACCTTTAACCACTCCTATCGGTGGAGGTATTCGTTCACTAAATGTGGCATTAAGACAAACTCTCGACTTATATGTTTGCTTACGCCCAGTAAGGTGGTTTAAGGGTATTGAATCTCCAGTTAAGGCTCCTTGGCTTGTAGATATGCATATCTTCAGAGAAAATACAGAAGATATCTATGCTGGTATTGAGTGGGAGGCAGGCACTCCAGAAGCAAAGAAGTTTTATGATTTCATTCACAATGAAATGGGTGTAACCAAAGTGCGTTTCCCAGAGACTTCCTCTTTTGGTATAAAACCTGTTTCAAAAGAAGGAACAGAACGCTTAGTGAGAGCAGCTTGTCAATATGCTATTGATCATGAATTACCAACTGTTACTTTAGTACACAAAGGGAATATAATGAAGTTTACTGAAGGTGGATTCCGTAAATGGGGTTATGAGTTAGCCGAAAGAGAATTTGGTGATGCTATTGCTTCAGGTAAACTCACTATTAATGATAATATCGCAGATGCATTTTTGCAAAACACTTTAACTAAGCCTAAAAACTATAGTGTTATTGCTACATTAAACCTAAACGGTGACTATATATCCGATCAATTGGCTGCGATGGTAGGAGGTATAGGTATCGCTCCAGGTGCAAATATAAATTACGATACTGGTTATGCTATTTTTGAAGCAACCCATGGTACTGCTCCAGCCATTGCTGGTCAAAATAAGGTGAATCCATGTTCTATTATTTTATCAGCAGTGATGATGCTTGAATATATGGGATGGCAAGAAGCCGCAGACTTAGTTGTTAAGGTACTTGAACAAAGTTTTGAAGCAAGTAGAGCAACCTATGACTTAGCTCGATTTATGGAAAATAGCGTTCAATTAACTACAACGGATTTCGGTGACGAGTTAGTTAAACGAATCAAGGATTTGTAATTTAATTTAAACTGGTAACTATGAAAGATGAATTTTTAATTTACAAGCTTTCAGAAAAGATGAAAGATTGTGCCAAGATTGATAATGACTTATTCAAAAAATATGATGTAAAACGAGGCTTACGTAACGATGACGGTACAGGAGTCTTAGTTGGATTAACCAGAATAGGTAATGTTGTAGGTTATGAAAGGATTGAAGGGGGAGGCATGAAGCCTATTCCTGGAAAGCTTTTCTATAGAGGATATGATGTTGAAGATTTAGCACATGGGGTGATGGCTGATAAGCGCTTTGGGTTTGAGGAGGTAGCTTATTTGCTCTTATCGGGAGATTTGCCTGATAGAGATGAATTGGAAGATTTTAGAAAGCTATTGGTAGATAATACAGCTTTGGAGCATAAAACATTTATGAACATATTAGAACTAGAAGGCTCTAATATTATGAATATTTTGGCTCGTAGTGTTCTCGAATTATATACGTTTGATGAAAATCCTGATGATACTTCTCGTGATAACTTGATGCGCCAAAGTATTAACTTGATAGCTAAATTCCCCACCATTATAGCATATGCCTATAATATGTTGAGACACGCTACCTTTGGTCGTTCATTACACGTAAGGCACCCTAGAGAAGAATTAAGTTTAGCAGCAAACTTTTTGTATATGCTAATGAAAGACTTCACAGAGTTGGATGCTCGTACATTAGATTTATTACTCATGTTGCACGCTGAACACGGTGGTGGTAACAACTCTACATTCTCAGTACGTGTAACATCATCAACGGGTACAGATACTTACTCTGCTATTGCTGCTGGTATAGGCTCCTTAAAAGGACCTCTTCATGGTGGTGCCAATATACAAGTTGTGGATATGTTCCATCACTTACAAGAAAACATAACCAACTGGTCGGATACCAAAGAAATTGATGCATACTTTGAACGCATGTTGCGTAAAGAAGTATACAATAAGAGTGGTCTTATTTACGGTATTGGCCATGCTGTGTATACCATTTCAGATCCAAGAGCTTTATTGTTAAGAGAATTGGCTAGAGATTTGGCTAAGGAAAAAGGAAGAGAAAAAGAATTTGCATTCCTTGAGCTGCTTGAAGATCGAGCGATTAAGACTTTTGCTAGAGTAAAAGCAAATGGAAAGACAGTTTCAAGTAATGTGGACTTCTATTCAGGTTTCGTATATGAAATGATAGGATTACCTCATGAAATCTATACTCCATTATTTGCTATGGCTCGTATCGTAGGATGGTGTGCTCATAGAAATGAAGAATTAAACTTCCAAGGTAAACGTATTATCCGTCCTGCTTATAAGACAGTTGTTACTGATCAAGATTATGTTCCTTTAAGTAGGAGATAAGTTTTTTTATACTCTCTCTCAACAATGGGCTATCTATTTTTTAGGTAGCCCATTTTATATTTCTGTTAATGAGCAAACCTCTTTTAAACTGTTAGCGAGATGGCGTATTTTAAGAGGAAAGATAGTATACTTTGACACCGACATGTAATCGTCATGTCGGTGTCAGAGTGTTCTCATGTCGGTGTCAAAGTCATATTCTTAAAGGGGTGAAATAACCCCGCAATGCCTTGTCTTTCTTCTACAAATTAAGAGTACATAAGGCGATATTAGTGTATTCTTACCTAATTAGAGTAATACCTCTTGTTTTCTGTAAGTATAGACTTCGATAAATCAGTCTTGATTAAAATTTAAAAAAAGAAAAAGGACTCATCTATTAAAAGACAAGTCCTTATCATATTATAATATTTGATTCAGTATGATTAGATAGAAAGTTCAGCAAGTACTTGCACTAACTCTTCTTTTATCGGTTTATCATTCTTTATAGCTTTTCTAAAAGGAACATAAACTACTTCATCATTTTCTATACCAATCATTACATTGTGATAACCTTCCATAAGGGCATCAATAGCTGCTACACCCAAGCGGCTAGCTAAGATACGATCGTTGGCACTTGGACTACCACCACGTTGTAAGTGACCCAGAATAGTAACACGTACATCATATTGAGGATATTCATTTTTAACGCGTTCAGCTAAGTGCATTGCTCCACCTGTTAGTTCGCTTTCTGCTACAAGTACGATACTACTTGTTTTAGATTTTCTAAATCCACGACTAATTAAAGCTTCTAATTGGTCATCTTTTGTGCTGAATTCTGGTATAATAGCAGCTTCTGCTCCAGCAGCAATAGCTCCATTGAGAGCTAAGAAACCTGCGTCACGTCCCATCACTTCAACAAAGAATAGTCTTTCGTGAGATGAGGCTGTATCTCTAATTTTATCCACAGCATCAAGTATAGTATTCAAGGCTGTATCATAACCTATGGTAATATCTGTACCAAATAAGTCGTTATCAATAGTCCCAGGTAGTCCGATGCAAGGAAGATTGTATTCCTGAGCAAAAATTCTAGCTCCGCTAAGAGAACCATCACCACCGATTACAATAAGAGCATCGATGCCTTCTTTTTGAATGTTTTCATAAGCTTGTTTTCTTCCTTCTTCGGTTTTGAACTCCTTGCATCTTGCTGTTTTAAGGATAGTTCCACCCATTTGGATGATGTTACTAACATCTTCACTCTTGAATTCTTTGATTTCTCCGGTAACCAGACCTTTGTATCCTCTATATATCCCTTTGACTTTTAGTCCTTTATATACAGCTGCACGGGTAATAGCACGTATAGCCGCATTCATTCCTGGTGCATCACCACCAGAGGTTAGTATCCCTACACACTGAATAGTTTTCATTACGATTTGCTTTTTAAAGTAGTTCCTACAAAGATAGAAAAAAGGGGGTTAATTCTCCTTTTTTGATAAAAATCAAACGTCTTAAATAATAAATAAAGTTAAAATCTATTACTCTTTATTTTGGATAAAATTTAAAATCTCTTCCATTAGCCATTTTGGTGTAGAAGTTGCCCCGCAAATGCCAATAGATTTAGCCTCTTTAAGTAAATCTAAATTGATTTCCTCAACCCCATCTATAAAATGAGTATTTTCATTCATCTTTTTACATTCATTGAATAGTATTTTCCCATTGGAGCTTTTTTTACCACTAACAAAGAAAATAAGATCATGTGAAGATGCAAAGTTCTTAATATTAGGAATTCGGTTTGCTACCTGCCTACAGATTGTATCAAAGAATTTAAATGTAGCATTTGGAGAAATATGCTCTTCAATATAGGCTACAATTTTTTGGAATTCATCAAGAGATTTCGTCGTCTGAGAATAAAGGCGAATATCTCTATTGAAATTAAGCTGTTTGGCTTCTTCTAAACTTTCTATGACGATGGCTTCTCCTTCTGTTTGCCCTACTAGACCTAAAACTTCAGCGTGACCATTTTTTCCATAAATTACAATTTGTTTGTCTTTTTCTTCTTCTGTATCATTCTCTTTCTTTATTTTTTTCTGAAGTCTTAGAACAACAGGGCAAGTAGCGTCAATTATTGTAATATTATTTTTTTTAGCCAACTCATAAGTTGATGGTGGTTCGCCATGTGCTCTTAAAAGTACTGTCGCATCTTTTAATTTTTCGAACTGACTGTGGTCTATCGATATTAATCCCATTTTTTTTAGGCGCTCTACCTCTTTGCTATTATGGACGATATCTCCTAGACAGTATAGCTTATTACCTTCAGCTAGAACCTGTTCTGCTTTAGTGATGGCTGTGACAACTCCAAAACAGAAGCCAGAGCCTTTATCTATTTCTATTTGTGCCATAAAATATTAAGTAATAATGTTGTTAACTTTGAGAAGCTACTCGTGCAAATTGTTGAAGTAACCACTCTTTTTGTTCGGCAATTGTTAAACTGCTATTGTCTAGAACAAGTGCGTCGTCTGCTTGTTTAAGTGGACTCACTTTTCTATTTTGGTCGATATAGTCTCTTTCTTCAATGTTTTTTAATATTTCATTAAAATCAGCCTTCCCTGTTTTTGCTATCATTTCATCGTATCTGCGTTGAGCTCTCACTTGTGGTGTAGCAGTTACAAATATTTTAAGTTCGGCATTAGGAAAAACAGTTGTTCCTATATCTCTTCCATCCATGACAATTCCTTTATTTTTACCCATAGCCTGCTGTTGCTTCACCATCTCCTCTCTCACAAAGTCTATTGCAGCAATAGGACTTACTCGTTGAGAAACTTCCATAGAGCGAATTTCTTTCTCTACTAACTGGTTATTTAAGTAAGTTTCAGGAGTTTTTGTTTCAGGGTTTAGTTTAAAACTAATTATCATTGATGGAAGTAATTCTTTTAATAGAGAAGTATCTATTTCATTATTACTATCGAATATGTTATTTTGAAGAGCAAACAATGTGGTAGCTCTGTACATTGCGCCACTATCTATATAGATATAACCTATTTCTCGAGCTAAATCTTTAGCCATCGTACTTTTACCGCATGATGAAAATCCATCTACAGCAATAGTTATCTTCTTCATAATTGATTATGTTTGGATTAGCGTAAAATATATCTGTTTTACTTCGAATATATGTCCAAAGATACAGTAATATTTAATTTTAATAGCTTATAGACATTCTAAATAACGGAAAACTATATCAGTTTATTTCTTAATAAATGTAAAAATAGAGCTATTAATAAGATAATCTACAATATAAAAATGACATATAAATGAAATAATCCTATATTTGCGAATACATAAAGTTGATCACATTTTATTAACAAACATAATATGGAAGTAAAAAAATCCCCTAAAGCGGACTTGGAGCCAAGAAAATCAACTTGGCACATTCTAGGTTATGTTATCGTTCTTGCGTTGCTATTCGTTTCTTTCGAGTGGTCTAAACGCGATATAAAGATCGATACAAGCCAGGCCGTAGCAGACATCTCGTTCGAGGAGGATATCATGCCTATTACAGAGCAAGATAATACCCCTCCTCCACCACCACCACCAGCGGAAGTACCGCCACAGGTGACAGAAATCCTTAACGTTGTTGATGACGATGAAGATGTTGCTGATATACAAATTGCAACAAATGAGGATTTAGGTCAAAAAGTGGAAGTGAAACAGTTCGTAGCTCCTACAGTCATTGAAGAAGCAGCACCTCAAGAAGAAGAAATCTTCGTTGTGGTTGAAGAAATGCCCGAACCTCCAGGAGGTATTGCAGAGCTGATGAAATTCTTGGGTAAGAATATTAAATACCCAACTATTGCTCAGGAAAATGGTATTCAAGGACGTGTAGTTGTAGAATTCGTCGTTAATAGAGACGGAACAATTGTTGATCCTAAAGTTGTGCGTGGGGTTGACCCTTCATTAGACAAAGAAGCTATCCGTGTGATCATGTCTATGCCTAAGTGGAAACCAGGTAAACAAGGTGGTAAAACAGTACGTGTTAAATATACAGTACCAGTAACATTTAGATTAAAATAATCTTATATAGATAAAAAAGGCTGCCTAGCTGCAGCCTTTTTTTTTTGAAGTACGATACTTATGAAAACTACATCTGATTTAAAATCATTAGTAAACAATTACTTAAAGTCTCTTAACGAAAAGAAAGATCCTAAAAATCTTTATGAGCCAATACATTATGTATTGTCAATAGGAGGGAAGAGAATTCGTCCTATTCTTATGCTATTGGCTTATCAGTTGTATAAAGATGATTTAGAAAAGACTCTTCCTGCTGCTTGTGCAATAGAGGTTTATCATAACTTCACATTGCTACATGATGATTTAATGGATAAATCTGATTTAAGAAGAAATAAGCCAACAGTGCATAATGTTTGGAATGCTAATACAGCTATTCTATCAGGAGATGCTATGCTTATTTTATCCTATCATTTATTGGCAAAAGCTCCTCAAGAAAACTTGTCCGCTGTTCTAAATGAATTTAATAAGGTTACATTAGAAATATGCGAAGGTCAGCAGTATGATATTGAATTTGAAACTAAAAACAGTGTAAAAGCTGAAGATTATTTAGATATGATTCGATTGAAAACAGCTGTATTATTAGCAAGTAGCATTAAAATGGGTGCTATTATAGCAGGAGCATCTGATGAAGATACGAATCTATTGTATGATTTTGGACTAAATGTAGGTTTAGCATTCCAACTTCAAGATGATTACTTAGATGTATATGGTGATCCTAAAGTTTTTGGAAAACAGACAGGAGATGATATTGTAAGTAATAAAAAAACATATATGCTTATTCAAGCATGTAATAGGGCTACCGGTAAAGTCAAAGAAGACTTGGAAACCTGGATTGATACTAAAGAATTTAACTCAGAGAAGAAGATTAAAGCCATTACAGAGATTTATAATGAATTGGGAATAGATGAGATTTGTAAGCAGAAAATGAATGAATATTATGATAAAGCATTAAATTCTTTATCTTTAGTATCAGTTTCTGATGATAAGAAAAAGCTACTCCAAGATCTTGCTGCTAAATTAATGATTAGAAATATTTGATAATATTTTGACAAAATTATTATTTTAGGAAGATTATGGATTTTATAGACTCTCATGCTCATCTTTATCAAGAAGATTTTGATTCGGATTTAGAAACAGTGATAAGTAATGCTCAAGAAATAGGAGTTTCTCAGGTTTTATTACCAAACATTGATTCTTTGTCTATAGATAGGTTGTTGCGTGTGTGCGATCGTTATCCCGATTATTTAAAACCAATGATGGGTTTGCACCCAACATCTGTTAAAGAGAACTACCAAGAAGAGCTAGAGCTAATTCATAAAGAATTGACTTTAGATAGGAGTCGATTTATTGCAATAGGAGAAGTAGGACTAGATTTTTATTGGGATATAAGCTTTAAAAAAGAGCAAATACTTGCTTTTGAAAAACAATTAAACTGGTCTTTAGAAGAAGATTTACCGGTCGTTATTCATGCTCGTAATGCTTATTCAGAAATAGAAGAAATTTTGAATAAACCTGAGTTTGAAAATACGAGAGGTGTTATTCATAGTTTTTCAGGAGAGGAAAAAGACTTAGATCGATTTTTACCTCTTAAAAATTGGATGATTGGGATTAATGGAATAGTAACTTTTAAAAACTCTAATCTTTCTAAATTTATAAAAAAAACACCCTTAGATAGATTGTTGATTGAAACAGATTCACCTTATTTAGCTCCAGCTCCCTTTAGAGGTCGTAGAAATGAGAGTGCGTATGTTTTTCATGTAATTAGAAAATTAGCTGAAATTTATAATATTTCACTAGAAAGAATGGCAGATCAAACAAAAATGAATACCTTTAATCTGTTTGCATTATAAATCGGCAAGAAAGTTTTTAAAGTTTATTAATTTATAGAACAGTAGCTATATAATATCTCCTAATAATAGGGAGATGATAAAAAAAAAGAATACATTTGTAACTAAAATATATTTTAAGCTGGGCATTTTCCTCTTAGGATATTGAATTTTTGAAAAACAGAAGAGAGGAGAGGTGCTCGAGTGGCTGAAGAGGCACGCCTGGAAAGCGTGTATACGCCAAAAGTGTATCGCGGGTTCGAATCCCGCTCTCTCCGCGAATTAGATAACTAAATTAAATCAACAAAAAGTAAATATTAAATTAATTAATTAATCTTAAAAATTAGACACACAATGAAAAAGTTATTTGCAATTGTTGCTGTTGTTGGAGCTATGGCTTTTGGCTCTTCTCAGCTAGCTCAAGCACAAGATGCTGCAGAGGCTCAAACTGAACAAGCAACTCCTTCAAATGATGCTGTTGCTCAAGCAGACGCAGCTGTTGATGATTTCGTAGTTGAAGGTAGCCTTCACAAAGAATTAAAAACAAAGTTTATTGAAGGTGATGCTTTCTTTATGAGTTTAGTAGCTATCGCTCTAGTTATTGGTTTAGCTTTCTGTATTGAAAGAATCATTTACCTAAGCTTAGCTGAAATCAACACAAAAAAATTCGTTGAATCAATTGAAGCAGCACTTGAAAAAGGTGATGTAGAAGAAGCAAAAAATATCGCTAGAGATACTAGAGGTCCAGTAGCTTCTGTTTACTATCAAGGTCTTATGAGAATTGATCAAGGTATAGACGTAGTAGAAAAATCAATTGTTTCTTACGGTGGTGTACAAGCTGGTTACCTAGAAAAAGGCTGTTCATGGATTACTCTATTCATCGCGATGGCTCCATCTTTAGGTTTCTTAGGTACAGTACTTGGTATGGTTATGGCGTTTGATAAGATTCAACAAGTAGGTGATATTTCTCCAACAGTTGTTGCTGGTGGTATGAAAGTTGCTTTGATTACAACTATCTTTGGTTTGATCGTAGCTCTTATCTTACAAGTATTCTATAACTATATTCTTGCTAAGATTGAATCTATTACAAGTGAAATGGAAGATTCTTCTGTAACACTTCTTGATTTGATCATTAAATATAACTTGAAATACAAAAACTAATAAACAATGAAATTATCATATAAAATATCATATTATATCTTATATGCATTGTTTGCTGTTATTTTGATCGTTCTAGGAATGTTCTACTTTGGTGGAGAGATGGCAGAGCCAGTTGTTCCTGAACTTTCTAACCCAGCAAATACTGAAGCATTGATATATCTGATGTATGTATTGCTTGGTTCTGCTATTGCTGTGACTGTTTTGGCTTTCGTGTTTCAATTTGGAGCAGCTTTAAAAGAAAATCCAGTAAAAGCAATAAAATCACTAATTGGTGTGTTATTGCTAGTTGCAGTTTTAGTTGTTGCATGGTTTAGTGGTAGTGAAGAAGCTTTAGTTTTACCGGGCTATGATGGTACAGATAATGTTCCATTCTGGTTAAAGCTAACAGATATGTTCTTATACTCTATTTACTTCTTATTAGTAGTTACTATTGCATCTATGATCTTTAGTAGCGTTAAAAGAAGATTCTCGTAATTTATTTACGAATACACTTAAATTTAAAATGTAATAACTATGGCAAAAGGAAAAAGATCGGTTCCTGAGATTAACTCAAGTTCTACAGCAGATATTGCGTTCCTATTGCTAATTTTCTTCTTGATCACTACATCTATGGATACTGATATGGGGTTAGCTAGACAGCTTCCTCCTATGCCAGATGAAAATGAGCAAGTTAACGATGACGTTAAAATTAAGGAGAGAAATATTCTTGCAGTTATGATTAATAGAAATAACGAACTCATGTGTAATGGTGAAGTTATTCCTATTAGTAGACTAAGAGAAAGAGCAAAGGAATTTATTGCTAATCCGAGCAATGATAGCAATAAACCTGAAAAAGTAACAATGGAAATACCTTATTTTGGTGATTATGTGGTGACTAAAAACCATGTTATCTCAGTTCAAAATGATGGTGATACTTCTTATAAAGTATACTTTGAGGTTCAAAACGAGCTGGTAGCTGCTTATAATGAACTTCGTGATCAAATCTCAAGAGAAAAGTGGCAAAAACCATTTGCTTCTTTATCTGAAGATCAGCAAAAAGCTGTTCGTTTGATTTATCCACAGAAGATTTCAGAAGCTGTGCCTAAAACTTATGGAGGGAAAAAATAATGGGAAAGTTTAATAAAACCGGAAAAAGGGGTATGCCTACGCTGAATACTTCTTCTTTACCCGACTTAATTTTTACACTTTTATTCTTCTTCATGATCGTAACTACTATGCGTGAAGTGTCTTTAAAAGTTAAATTTCAAGTTCCTCAAGGTACAGAACTAGAAAAGCTAGAAAAGAAATCACTTGTAACTTTTATCTATATTGGACCTCCAGTTGATAGAAAGAGTGGTACTGCTAGCCGTGTTCAAATCAATGATTCATTCGCTTCACAAGAAGGTGATATTCGTGAGTTTGTAACTCAAGAACGTGCATCTATGAACGAAGAAGATAAACCGCTTATGCGTGTATCTTTAAAAATTGACGGAGACACAAAAATGGGTATTGTATCGGATGTAAAGACTGAATTAAGACAGGCATCTGCATTGAAAATTACTTATTCTGCTAGAAAAAAGGGTGAATAAATCACCTCTCGTATAAAACTTTATTAGTTTGCGAGATTTAAATATATTAAAAGAGGGTATGTCGATCGACATACCCTCTTTTTGGTATCTAGGCACTAAATATTCACATTCCATCGGTACTAATTTAAAGTTTAAGATGGTCATTGGAACTATTCACATAATATATGAGAGGTTAAAAGAATCAATACCTCTTATCTCATTTTGAAACTCTCTCGGGCTTTAAAGAGTTTACTAGGCTTTTAGTATATGTTTATCTTTTGATTTAGTTAGTAATGGATAGATAGATGCAACTCATATCTAGTAGTTTCCTTTGAATTTTATCTTGCTACCTATGCCTAGAGGTTTATGCAAGAATGAGATTCGGCAATATCCGATAAAATTGATTGTTTTACGCTGAATTTTAAAGATTTCTATAATTTGCAACTTCAATTGTTTTTTCTTTATATCTAATATAACTGCTTGGTTGGTATGAAAAATATTTTTATGTATTTAGGTATACCTACTTTTAAATATCTACTTGTGGCCTTAACTAAAATTCACTTATTAATCAAGAATTGTATGTTGTATATTTAGGTATAATTCATTAGTTGCGACAGTAGCTTAATCTATCTCTTATTCTTTTCATTCTTTAATATAACAACTGTTTTAAAATGTATTTTTCTCTTCCTTTTTGCATTTTAATATATTGATTATCAAGTTATATATGATTAATTGTAACTTTTAAAAATGAGGAACATTTTATCCTAAGTTCGTGTTGGGTATATAGAATGAGTACCATATAATCAGTGAAATACTAAATTTTAAAAATTCTATTTTATGGCGACGAAGGATAAAATACTACAATTAGCAAACGAAAGGAATAATCCTAGTGTAACAATTTCAATGAATACGCATAGAGTTCACCCTGATACTACTAAAGATTCTATTCAACTGAAAAATCTGTTAGCTGAAGCCGAAAAACAAGTATTAGATAAATATGAAAGAAGTACGATAGAACCTCTTTTGGCTAATATTGTTAATGTGGGCAAGGAAATTGATGTAAGGCTTAATTTGGATAGTTTGCACATCTTCTTATCAAATAATAATAAAGAATATATAAGGTTGACTTGGCCTACATATGCTGATCGAGTGATTGTTGGTGATAAGTTTGATATACGATCTGTGATTAAATCTTTTAGTCGTGTTGAGGAGTATTTTATATTAGTTCTTTCTCAAGGGGGAGTACATTTATATGAAGCTATGAATGATACTATCACTCAAGAGATACATCGTGATAATTTTCCATTTACTGAAAATCCATATTATGTGACGAATTTAGATTTAAAAAGTGATCCAGATTTGCAAGATGATATGATAAGAAAGTTTTTCAGAGAAGTAGATCAATCTGTTGTGAAAATATTTAATGAAGAAGGGTTGAATGTTCTTGTTATCTCTACAGCTGCTAACTATAGTTTTTTACAGCAGGTAGCTAGTAAGCCAGAAATTTATGTAGGACATTCACTTATTAATTATAATAATGCTAGTGAGCATGATATTATTAGACAAGGTTGGGAGCTCTTTAAAGACATTCAGTTTAAAAATAGAACTAAGGCTATTGTTGATATGAATGAGTCTGTTTCTGAGGGATTAGTTATAACAGATTTACAAGAAATGTATCGTGCTGTAGTAGGTGGTCGTGGCGATGTACTTATTATTCACGAGGATTTTTCACAGCCCGTAAAAATGACTGGAGAGAAGACTTTTGAGTTTGTTGATGATCCAACAATGCCTGATATAACTAGTGCTATTGCTTGGGAGGTTTTATCTAAAAATGGAAGAGTGTTTTTTACTAATCAAGATGAAATAAAAGAATTAGGCCCCATTGTATTAAAAGCAAGGTATAAATGATTTCTTAATGCTTTGGGGTGTTTAGTAAATGTAGAGTCTTGTCATTTACAATTATTATAACAAATAAAGCTCCAATAGATGTGATGTCTATTGGAGCTTTATATATTCTGAATTTATAATGTTGAATTATTCAATATTATATACTTCCTGATATAACTTTTCGCATATCTCGTCATAGTCTCTTTCTGGATTAAGATCACCTCTACTCATCAATAGCATTGGTACAGCCATACCATTAGGTCTATAAGGTGGCTGAGTATATTCATTCGCCCATAATGTAAAGTTGTATCGTTTATAAAATTCGATTCTTCTTTTCGCTGTTTCGTTGTCGGGAGTTTCAACTTCTAGAATTAACGGCATATCTACCTCTTTTTCTAGTAGGTCAAGAACGTTTTGTCCATATCCTTTATTTCTTAGAGGTTCTGAGATTGCAAAGTGCTCTATGTAATAGAATTTGCCTAAGTTCCAATAAGTAAGTAGCCCTACAGGCTTACCTTCATCTAAAACGATATTGTTTTGGAATAGGTCATTTGAGTCTGTGTGAGTCATCCATTGTTTTAAGGGTCTATATTCCTCCAAAGGAAAAGATGTTGTTAGCAGATGTTCAACAAACTCGTAGTGAGCTGTATCTGATGTTGTAATACGTTTTAATTCTATCATTGATATCTTAATTAAGTTTTATTTTCAGTCAGTATAAAAGTTGATCAGTTTCGTTAATGCTGCTTGACATGCAGGGCAGAAATTAGCAAATGTATTTGTTCTCATTCTACAGTCGAAGGCAGGACGATAAATGCCTTTAGTAGAATAACCTCCTCCCTCATATACACCTAAAGGATAACTCTTAGTATCACTAGAAGATGTAGGGATGGGAGTGCCTTCTTTCAGCATTGATTTCCATTTTGATTCAAAATTAACGAGTGTTGTGATATTTGGCTCCCAAGGCTCAATATCTAAAGGGTAAATATCAGTCATTGTGTCTTGTTCATAAAAATACTCGTCTGCTAATCCGCCAAAGCTATGTCCGAACTCATGCACTACAACTGGTTCAAACATCTCGTGATGAGCAGAAGTTAGTGTGTAGGAATTGTATATTCCCCCACCACCATATTGGTCTGTATTTGCAAGAAGTATAATGTGCTCATAAGGTATACCTGCTAATGCGTCATGGATTGATTTTACATTTCTTGTAGTTAGATATCTTTCTGAGTAAAAAGTGTCGAAATGGGCTCCAAAAGCAGTTGCTCGCCATCTGTCTTTATGAGGAATACTTACGCCTGTGTCTTTAGATATACTTCCAACTGCTATAAAGTTGAATTTTTCCTTGTTACTTTTAAACGGTTCATGATTAAAAATACTTTCCATAGCCTTTTCTGCATCTTGGTAAAAACGATTCATCTCATGAGCTGTATATCCTTCGGCTAAAATAGCCACATCAATAGGATTCTTTACGTTTCCTCTTTGAAGAATGCGGTATGGGGTAATATCTTCGAATCCTTTCTTTTCTATTAATATATCATTAGGACTCACTTTATGAGATAGTTTGGCTATTCGTTTATGAGAAATATCAAATAAGTTGATTGTGATAATAACATCTTTCTTTGGAAAAGGTACTAAAAAAGTATTTTCAAATGCCCTTTGTATATGGTTTGCTTCATCTGTATCGAGCCATTCTTGAAACAAAGAAGAAAACGAATATGTATAAAGTAATTCTCCGGTAGTTTCATCATTAACTCGAATTGATCCATTTCCTTTAAGTGGATTAATGGCTAATTTCTTTGTTTTACCTGCCCAAATAGGATAGGTAGATAAACCATCTACACTTATTTGTTGTTTTTTACTATCTCCACTAAAAATATAATCTACACGTAATGTTCGGTGTTCAAAGAACTCCTCAAAATGTTGTGCATTCAGTGGTAAAGTCAAGCATATACCTATTAGCCAAAGTAGTTGTTTCATCTTATTTAGATTTTGATAATTTAGTTATTTACTGTCAAATCCTTAGGTTGAGATTTAAAGTTTATATGGTCAATAATGTTATTATTTTACTATTATATCGTACCTTTGATTATAAATATAAATCAAATAGTGACTATTATGAGTAAGTATGAATTGGATGACCTTGATAGACAAATATTACAATTGATTTCTGATAATGCTCGTATCCCTTTTTTAGAGGTTGCTAGAGCATGCAAGGTTTCTGGTGCTGCTATTCATCAACGAATACAAAAGTTGATTAATGTTGGAGTTATTAAAGGCTCTCAATATATATTGGACCCTGAGAAAGTTGGTTTTCAAACTTGTGCCTATGTGGGTTTATTCCTAAAAGAACGTGAAAACTTTGAGTCGGCCATTGCAGCTCTTCGTGCTATACCTGAAGTTGTGGAATGTCACTTTACTACAGGTCGTTATGATATCTTTATTAAGATATACGCACGAAATAATAATCATCTTTTAAGTATTATCCATACAAAGCTTCAACCTCTTGGTTTAGCTCGAACTGAAACTCTTATATCGTTCAATGAAGCCATAAACAGACAGATTCCTTTGGATGAATTACCTACTGAAGAATAATTTATTCTTTCATATAAGTAACATAATAAAAATCAAAAGCGTGTTTATCATCAGCAGGATGGGGAATACGCTTTTTTTCTATCCATACATTTTTGTTAATTTCAGGAAAAAAGGCATCAGCTTGACTCACTTCACTATCTATTTCTGTAATTTCTAACACATTTGCTATAGAAAGTGTTTGATGATACACTTTTTCTCCACCCATTATAAATACTTTTTCATCCTCAGAGCACTGAGCTAAAGCTTTTTCTAAAGATTCAAAAACCTCAGTTTTAGGGTAGGGAGTACTCACACTCTTTGAAAGAACAATATTTCGTCTATTGGGTAAAGCTCCTTTAGGTAAAGATTCAAAAGTTTTTCTGCCCATGATGAGTGTATGACCTGTTGTCAACTCTTTAAAGCGTTTTAAGTCATTGGGTAGTTTGTATAGTAATTGGTTTTTATACCCAATGGCATTATTTCTATCTATAGCAGCAATAAGTGTTATTTTAGGCATAGTATTAATATTTATACAGATACCTTTCCTGGTATATGTGGGTAAGGATTATAATCAGTTAATTCGAAATCTTCAAATTTAAATTGGTCAATCTCTTTTACTCTTGGATTGATGTGCATTTTAGGGAGCTTACGAGGTTCTCTGGTAAGTTGCAAGTCAACTTGTTCTAGGTGATTATTGTAAATGTGTGCATCACCTAGAGTGTGTATAAATTCACCGGCTTCTAACCCTGTAACTTGGGCTACCATCTGTAGCAGTAGAGCATAAGATGCAATATTAAAAGGAACACCTAAAAATATATCGGCACTTCTTTGGTATAATTGTAAACTAAGTTTACCATTAGCAACATAAAACTGAAATAAAATGTGACATGGAGGTAATTTCATCTCAGATATGCAGCCTACATTCCAAGCACTGACAAGAATTCTTCTTGAATCAGGGGTTTCTTTGATCATACGAATTGCTTCTTTTATTTGATCAAAAGTTTCACCATTGTAGCCAGGCCAAGATCTCCATTGATAGCCATAAATAGGACCTAGATTTCCATTAGAGTCAGCCCATTCATTCCAAATTCTTACTCCATGATCTTGCAGGTATGTTACATTGGTATCCCCATTCAAAAACCATAATAGTTCGTAAATAATAGACTTCAGATGTAATTTCTTTGTTGTAAGACATGGAAAGCCATCTGCCATATTAAATCGCATTTGGTGCCCAAAGACACTTATAGTACCAGTTCCAGTTCTATCTTCTTTTTTGCACCTTCCGATTTAACTCTTTGAAGTAAGTCTAAATATTGTTTCATTTTATTATATTAGTCATTTACGCTTATAAATAACAAAGGTATCAAAAAATAATATTCTTATTGCTTTCTTCTAACTTCTTAGATAGATTTATCTGCTTGATTGAATCTCTTAAATTATAAGAATGGAGTAAGAAGGTGTCCAAACCAGCCTACAAATTTTTTCCAACCCGATCGGTTTTTCCAACCTTCCTTTGTTAATTTAGTACTTCTACTCATATCTTTAAAGAAAAGTGAATCTAGCTGATGAGTGACGTCTTCATTCATTATGAAAGCATTTGTTTCATAATCGTATCTGAGGCTTCGGCTATTTAAGTTGGCACTGCCCACAGTACAAAAATGGTCATCAATAGTCATTGTCTTTGTATGGTGAAAGCCTTCATTAAAAAGATATATCTCTGCTCCTTTTTTACGTAGTTTATTTACGGCATAAAAAGAGGCTTCAGGTGTAAAAGGAATATCCGATTTTAGAGGGATCATAATTTCTACTTTTACCCCTTTCTTCATAGCCTTATGCAATGCCTTACGAATAGATTTAGTAGGTAAAAAGTAGGGATTAATAATGCGAACATTATGTTTAGCTGATAATATGGCTTCTTTATAGGTATCTCTAATCGCTTTGGGAGTTCGCTTGGGCCATCTATCAACAATTGCTATTGGCTTTTGAATATTCTTATCTATTTGAATAGGGTCGGGATAATATTTAGGACCACCAATATGTTGTTTTGTTTCTCTGTTCCAAGTATTCAAAAATATTTCTTGTAAGTATTTTACAGCACTACCTTCAATACGCATGTGCATATCATACCAATTTCCTATTTTGGGCAAGCCATTAATGTAATAATCTGCTATGTTCATACCACCCGTATAGCCTATTATACCATCAATAATAACAATTTTACGATGATCTCTATGCATTGCATGATTGATGTAGGGGAAGCGAATTGGATCAAATTTTACAATTTCAATACCTAAATCGTGTATGGCTTGAATATGTTTTTTCTTCAAAGGTTTATTATTTGACCAATTCCCAAAGGCATCAAAGAGAGCACGCACTTCAACTCCTTCTTTTACTTTTTCAGCAAGTAGCTCAAATACAGCTTTAGCTATGGAGTCATTTCTGAAGTTAAAATATTCAAGATGAATGTGGTGTTTGGCCTTTCTCATGTGGGCAAAAAGGTCTTCAAACTTCTCTCTTCCGTTTGGTAGTAACTTAACGTCGTTATTGTTGGTTACAGGAATTCCATATTCTTTAAGGAACTCTGTAAAAATAGAATCACTGGGTTGTTCTGTCTGGGCGTTTAAGTTAAGAAAGCAAAATATAGAGAGTATTAATATTCCTATACGTTGTCTCAAAATGTTTTATTTTTAAGTTGAATAGGCAAAGGTACAATTAATATCGTTTTTTTATAACTTCCATATTAAAAGAAACGTTAAGAGTCTAAATGAGTTTTATAAGAATGCTTTTTTAGACTGTTTAGTGTTGGATAGAAAGATAAAAAGAAGGATATTTGCACGTTTTTATTTTTAAAATATGAATTTACCTCCACAATTTATAACTCAAACCCAAAGTTTATTAGGCGATGTTGAGTGGCAAAAGTTGAGTGAAGCCTTAGAAGAGCCTCAACCCATTAGCATTCGTTTAAATCAAAATAAGATAGATAAATATGGTATTTGTTTGTCTCAAGATATTTTCGAATCTATACCTTGGTGCGAATCAGGGTTCTATTTAAGTGCTCGTCCTACTTTTACTTATGATCCGTTATTTCATTCAGGAGCTTATTATGTGCAAGAAGCTTCTTCTATGTTTATTGAACAGATTGTAAAACAACACTTGCCGCACAAGAATATTGTTGCTTTGGATTTGTGTGCTGCTCCAGGTGGTAAAACAACTCTTTTAAGAAGTTTATTACCTTCTAATAGCCTCTTAATAGCAAATGAGATAGTTAGAAAAAGAGCACAAATCCTCTCTGAAAACTTGCTTAAGTGGGGGCATCCCGATGTTATTGTCACCAATAATAGTTCAGAAGATTTTAGTGAATACACTAATATGTTTGATTTAATTGTCGCAGATGTGCCCTGTTCAGGCGAGGGGATGTTTCGAAAAGATGAAGGAGCTATTGCTGAGTGGAGTGTAGAGAATGTTGACGTGTGTTGGAAGAGACAGAGGGATATTATTTCCTCTATTTGGCATTCTTTAAAACCAGGAGGATTATTAATCTATAGCACTTGTACTTATAATACAAAAGAGAATGAAGAAAATGTGGCTTGGATACTAGATACCTATGGTGCTCAATCTTTGCCTGTTCAAATAGAAGATTCTTGGAATATCACTCGATCATTGTATAGTAAAACACTCAACACCTATCGTTTTATGCCTCATAAAACAAAGGGAGAGGGATTTTTTGTTTCGGTAATTCAGAAACCTTTAGAGGAAGATGATGTGGTAGAGTTTCGCTTTCCTAAAGAAAAAGGGAAGAGTAAAAAACGCATTACAGCCCAAGAAGCGATTAATAATAAAATATTTGAAGAGTCAATAAATTGGATTAACAACTCCAATGAGGTCTATGATAGCGTGGTATATAATGATACACTTTTTGCTTTTCCTAAATTATATATGCCTTATTTGCAGTTATACCAAAAGGAGAAAATGCGCATAGTACATGCGGGTACACCTATTGCTTATATCAAAGGGAAAGCCTGTATTCCTCATCATGCTTTGGCTTTAAGTAACTTACTTCAAATAAATACTTTTGAGAAAGTAGAGATAAGTTATGAACAGGCTATTGCTTATTTACGCAAAGAGGCCATTACTTTACCAGCAATGACCTCTAAGGGTTTTGTTATTCTAACTTATAAGAATATGCCTTTAGGCTTTGTAAAGAGCTTGGGCAATCGATCAAATAATCTATATCCTACTGAGTGGAGGATAAGAAGTGGTTATATGCCCCAGCAGCTTCTTACTTTATAAGCGGTGTTTATATAGTTTAGCTATTTGTTTTTGATACATATTCTGTATTTGTATCAAGTTCTGTGCACTTTGATATACTGTGGCTATCTCAACAAAATAGGCCGTCATACTAAGCTCTCCACCTTGGAGGGCTTTTTCTAGTAAACTCAGTGCTCCCTCAATATCTAGAGTTTTTTCATAAGAGTCAATTTGCTCTTTCATGGCTTTGGCTTCTTCATACGATTGATAAATTTCTGACTGTAACTTGTTTTTTACCAAATCTTCTGAGAAAGCTTTGCTTATTGCATTGGCCTTTGCACTACTTACTTTTCCTCGATTATTAAATAGTGGAATAGAAAAACCAACAACAAGTCCGTTGGCATGGTGTCCTGTACCACTATTCCTTTTATAACCTAGTTCTAAATGAGGAAACCATCCAGCCTTATTTACAGCTATTTGTTTGACAGCCGCCTCATATTCACTACGAGCATATTGGATGTCAAAACTAGAATCGAATGCTTCATCTTTAATTAAATTATAATCAGGTAAATCAATTGATGGATATTCGCTATGAAGTATAGAAATAGGTTTGTTCCCATTTAAAGTAACAAGCTCTGCTTCTTTCTTTTTTAATTCAGATGCATTGATGGTTGACTCCGTTTGAATATTTAATTTCTCAAGTTTAATCTTATTTACTTCTATGCTTGTAGCATCACCTGCTTCGAGCATCTTTTGATACGCTTCATATAGCTTATCTGCATAATTTAGTCTTTGATCTAAAATTGTCTTTTGTTGATGAAGCATAATCAAATCTAAACAAACTTCTTTTGCTTGAAGCAATATATTCTGGCGTTGGGAAAGGAAAGTTGCTTCTAGTGCCTTTATTTTTCTTTTGTTTACTTTGTTTCTGTGAATATAAGCTGTTGGAAACTCAAACCCTTGTGTAATTTCTAGTTCGCTTTCTGTTTCACTCTTGTTTTTAGAATCCCATACATGAGCATAAGATACTGTTGGGTTATCTAGGTTGTTAGAAGATTTTGTATCCCATACCTGTGCTTCCATTAATTTTTGATTCGCCTGAATCTCTGGATTATTCGCCTCTATTTGTTTTAATATGACTTGAAGATCAGATTGAGCAAATGCAAGCGATGCTGTACACAGACTTAAAGCGAAAATGATATATCTTTTCATATTCTTATTTCTTTTGATGCATTTTTTGATAGACAATAGGAATGATAAATCCATTTAATAAAGTGGATGTTAATAATCCCCCTAAAATAACTTTAGCCATAGGACTTTGAATTTCATTTCCTGGTAAATCTCCACTGATAGCAAGAGGAACCAATGCTAAAGCAGAGGTCAAAGCAGTCATTAAAATAGGGTTTAATCGATCTAATGATCCTTGGATAATGCTATCTTCTATCGCCATTCCATCCACTTCTTGTAGATAATTGTAGTGGCTAATTAAAAGCATACCGTTACGTGTGGCAATTCCAAATAGAGAAATGAATCCAATAATTGCTGGAATACTTAATTCTCCAGTAGTACAAGCTAGAACAAACACGCCACCAATAAGAGCTAAAGGTAAGTTTAATAAGATTGCACCAGCTTCTTTTGCACTCTTGAACTCATTGTATAAAAGTAAGAAGATAACCATAATAGACATTATAGAAGTTATGGCTAAAGTTCTGCTAGCAGCCTGTTCACTTTCAAACTGTCCTCCATATTCAATATGATAACCTTCTGGTAGTTGAATGTCATCTTTTATGCGTTGTTGTATATCATTTACCACTCCTCTTAAATCTCTATCAGCGATATTGGCAGAAATGACAATCTTTCTTTTTACGTTTTCTCTGCTAATGGTATTCGGACCCATAGCCGATTTTATTTCAGCAAGTTGAGCTATTGGTACTTTCTTTCCATCAGATGTGTCTATCAATAGATCTTTTAATTTTTCCATAGTGTCTTTGACATCCTGTTTCACCTTCACAGTTAAATCAAAAGTTTTACCTTGCTCATAAACTTGAGATGTTACTTCTCCTGCTAGATTGGCATTGATAAACTCTGCGAATTGTGGCATTGTAACACCATACCTAGCAAGCAAAGTTCTGTTGGGAGTAATTTTTAATTGAGGGCGCTCAATTTGCTGCTCCACATTTAAATCGACAATTCCTTCAATATCAGATATCTTAGATTTAATGTTATTCCCTATTTGGAACATACGATTTAGATTATCGCCAAACAATTTAATAGCAATATTGGCTTGAGTACCCGAGAGCATAGCATCAATTCTATGACTGATAGGCTGACCAATCTCTATCATTGCACCATTGATTGTTGATAGCTTTTCACGTACATCAGCTACTAATTCACTTCTACTTCTATCTTTAATAACAAAAGGAGCTTCAATTTCAGATGTATTTACACCCAATGCATGTTCATCAAGCTCTGCACGACCAGTTTTGCGAGCAACAGTTTGAATTTCGGGAATGTTCATCAATATTTTTTCAGCACGTTGCCCCATTGCATCACTTTCTTCTAAAGAAATACCTGGTAATGAGCTTATGTTAATAGTGAATGATCCCTCGTTGAAAGGAGGTAAGAAGCTACTACCTAGGGTGAAGAATGTGATTAATGCTGCTACAAATAAAGCTAATGTTGATCCAACAGTTACTTTTTTATGGGTTAGTACCCAGTGTAGACTTATCTTATAATATTTTTTTAGCCAAACAGCTAAGAAAGCTTCTTTAGGTACTTTATCGGTGTTGTCGGTATTTAATAAGTAGCTACATAATACCGGAGTTAAAGTTAAAGCTACAACAGTTGATGCAAATAAGGCTGTGATAAATGAGATGCCGAGAGGAACGAGCATACGTCCTTCCATTCCACTCAAAAAGAAGAGGGGAACAAAACTAGCTACAATAATCAGTGTAGAGTTTAATATAGGCATACGCACTTCTTTAGAAGCATTAAATACTATCTCTAGAGTATTCAATCTCTCTTCTTTAGGTTTCAGTTTGTTTTCCCGTAATCGTTTATAAACATTTTCTACGTCAACAATAGCGTCATCTACCAATGAACCTATAGCTATAGCTAAACCACCTAAACTCATTGTGTTTATAGTTAAGCCCATATAGTGCATAACTAATATTGCTGATACAAAGGAAATGGGTATAGTAACTAGAGAAATAATAGTAGTTCTTATATTGGCTAAGAAAAGGAAGAGTACAATTACTACAAATACACCTCCTTCAATAATAGCTTGTTCCACATTTCCTATGGAGTTTTCTATAAAATGACTCTGGCGAAATATATCTGTGCTAATCTTGACATCTGTCGGAAGAGTTTGTTTTAAATCTTCTAAGGCTTCTTCTATCTTTTCAGTAAGTTCAATGGTACTCGTTGCTGGTTGTTTGTTGACAGTGAGTAATACAGCAGGTTTTCCTTTTTCTGATGCAGTTCCTAGTTTGGGTTCTTTCGCCCCAACTTTAACGTTCGCTACATCTTCTAATAAAATAGGATGATTGTCTATGGTCTTGATAACAGATTTACCCAAAAGCTCAACATCATTGGTGGATAGAATACCACGCACGATATATTCATTTCCATGTTCATAGATAACACCACCATTCGTGTTCAGATTCATTTGCTTGGTAGCTTCTAGAACTTCATTTAAAGAGACATCGTAATGTTTCATCCGATTGGGATCTATGAGTACTTGATACTCTTTTACATCTCCACCCAGTACAGAAACTTGAGCAACACCTCCTGTAGAAAGTAATCGAGGACGGATACTCCAATCTGCTAAAGTACGCAAATCAAGCATTGACGTAGAATCTGCTGTCATACCAATGATCAGCATTTCTCCAAGAATAGATGATTGAGGTCCAAGAGTTGGCTTACCTATGTTGTCTGGTAAAGATTCACTTACAATAGCGAGTTTTTCAGAAACAATCTGACGGGCAAGGTAAATGTCCATATCCCAATCAAATTCTACCCATACGACAGAGAAGCCTGTAGTGGATGAAGATCTTACTCTCCTTACCCCAGTAGCTCCATTTACAGAGGTTTCTACGGGAAATGTAACTAATTGTTCTACTTCTTCAGCTGCCATTCCATGAGCTTCTGTCATCACAACAACAGTGGGTGCATTGAGGTCGGGAAAGACGTCTACTTCTGTATGACTGGCCACGTATGTCCCAGCAATAATCAATAGAATAGCTGCGAATAAGATTACTAATCTATTCTTTAATGAAAAATGTATTATTTTATTTAGCATAGTTCTACTCTATTTTAATGTTCGTGTGTATGAGCTGGAATAGAACTAGTTGCTGAAGCTAATTTAATTTGCTGAGCACCTTTTTGTACGATTCTATCGCCTTCTTTTATCCCAGAAAGTATTTCTACTTTTTCTCCATTATCAACTCCTAATTTTATTTCTACTTTCTCATACTCTTCTTCACAGAGTTGCTTGTATGCAAAGTACAAACCCTGTTCCTCAGTAATTGCAGAGTAGGGTAGGGCTATTGCATCTTCTTTATTTTTAGAAAGGAGATACACTTCAACAAAAGAGTCTGGCACAATATCTCCTATATTATTAAAAGCAAAGGTAATTGGTAATAAATAACCATTTTCTGATGGGTTTTTGCCAAAAGAAATAACTTCTCCCTGCAAGTCATCCAGTTTATAAACTTGGTCGTAGTAAGATGATTTAAAGTGTGCAGACGTAATATCTTTTAATTGCGTATAATATCGCTCAGAAACCTCTGCTCTTAAGTACAGACGTTTGTTTTTAGTTATACTCATTAGTGGCTGCCCTACATTAACATAATCACCCTCTTTTACATAGATTGATTTCACATAACCAGCTAGTGGAGATTTAATATCTTGTCCGTTGGCTGTGTGTCCTTTAGCATTTGCTTCATAGCTGATACGCGCATTTTCGTATTCTTGTTTGATTTTAGCAAAGTCTTTTTGAGTAATAATTTTGCTATCGACTAGTGGTAATACACGTTCATACTCTTGTTTTGCGATTTCAAAATTGATGCGAGCACGTTGTGCTGGGTCACCATCTTGAATATTTCTTGAAGATAATGAAGCGACTCTTTGTCCGTTTTGTATAGCTAATCCCTCAACCAATTTATGAGGTAAACTAACAATCCCTGGAATGGTAGCTACTACAACAGACTCATCTCCTTGTGCTGCTAGAATCTTACCTCCTGTTTTGATTACATTTTGAAAAGGCTCTACTTTAATAATATCTGATAGGACCCCTGCTGCTTTCGCTTTTTCTTTTGAGAGTTCTACTACATTTTCTCCATGTTCGTGGTCGTGTGCGTGAGCTTCTTCGGCGTGGTCATGGTTTTCTGAGGTGTTTGCTTTACAAGCACCTAATAAGAATGCACTACAAAGTGCAAAATATAATATTTTGTTCATTTTGAGATTTTTATAATGATAGATAGATTTGTGGGTTTAAAGTCCAATAACGACTTTATAAACGACTTCTTGTCTAGTATGATAAGAAGCGCTTATTCTATTTATGCATTATAAAATGGGGGAGCTCGTTTGCCAAAAGGAGCAATGAGGGGGACGAAATGTTCCTTTTCAATATATAAAGTATCACAATGCCCCAAATGCTTATCAGGGCATAAAAAGGATATCAGTAATTCAGAGATATGAATATTGAAAAGCTGGAAATCAAAGGGTTGTAAGTGATCAATATCACTCATATCCAGTTTGATAGCATTAATATTGGTGATACAGCCAGAGGTACATGTTTTCTTATCAGAAGAAGGACCTTGTTGATGTTGACAATCCCCTTTTAGATCGCAATCACAAAGCCCAGAAGAATCCATAGCATCATCACTGGTGTTGAGACATATCGTATACATGTCCTTATGATGATGGTGTGGAATAGTAGGTATCGCTATCATCAGGAGAGCAATACAAGCTAGTGTCCACGCTATGAATTTCTTTTTAAGCATTTATCTATATAGGGTATATTGGCAAAGATAAACTTTTTTTTAATGTTCTAATTCTTGAAGTGATTCTATTTTCTTGGATTCCAAGAAATCGTAGATTCCACCTAGATGCTCTCTTACCTTCTTATTACCAAACTCATAGACTTTATCTACTAGTCCATCTAGGAAATCTCTATCATGAGAAACAACAATAAATGTTCCATCAAACTTAATCAGTGCTTGTTTTAAAATATCTTTAGTGACTAAATCTAGGTGATTGGTAGGCTCATCGAGAATTAATAAGTTTACAGGTTCCAATAAAAGTTTAAGAAGAGCTAATCGAGTTCTTTCTCCACCCGAAAGTACTTTTACCTTCTTTGTTGATTCTTCTCCTCCAAACATAAAGGCACCCAATAAATCTTTTATCCTATTTCTTATTTCACCTACGGCTACATCGTCAATCGTTTGGAATACAGTTAACTCTTCATCGAGTAGAGATGCTTGGTTTTGTGCAAAATAGCCTATTTTGACGTTATGACCAACTTTCAATTCTCCATCATGTTCGATTTCCTCCATGATACATTTCACTAGGGTTGATTTTCCCTCACCATTTTTTCCAACGAAAGCTAATTTATCTCCTCTTTCAATTACTAAGTTGGCATCTTTGAATACAACATGATCTCCATAAGTTTTGCCAACGCCTTCCATGATAACAGGATAACTTCCTGAGCGAGGTGCAGGAGGAAACTGTAGTCGAATTGCTGAAGTATCAATTTCATCTACTTGTATAATTTCGAGTTTTTCGAGCATCTTAACTCTACTTTGTACTTGTAAAGTTTTAGAATAAGTTCCTTTGAATCTTTCTATAAAATCCTTAGTATCAGAAATGAACTTTTGTTGTTCTTCGTATGCTTTTAATTGTTGTTCTCGTCTTTCTTTTCGAAGCTCTAGGTACTTAGAATAGTTTACTTTGTAATCGTAAATTCTACCCATAGTAACTTCAATCGTACGAGTAGTAATGCTATCCACAAATTTTCTATCGTGGCTAATAACTACAACTGCTTTATTGTTGGCAACTAAAAACTCTTCAAGCCATTGAATAGACTCAATATCTAAATGGTTTGTAGGCTCATCAAGTAAAAGGACATCAGGTTCTTGGAGTAATAGTTTAGCTAATTCGATACGCATACGCCAGCCACCACTGAACTTATTGGTAGGTTGATCAAAGTCTGCTCTAGAAAAGCCTAGCCCCAGTAAAGCCTTTTCTATATTCTCATCATAATTGATATCTTCAATAGTATAAAACTTTTCACTTAATGTAGCTACTTGTTCTATGAGCTGCATGTACTCATCGCTCTCATAATCTGTTCTTGTAGCTAGTTGTTCATTGATATCAGCAATCTCTTTTTCCATATCGTGGATGTGAGAAAAAGCTTGAGCAGCTTCCTCAAAGACAGTTCTACCATCTTCTGTCATTAAATGCTGAGGCAAATAAGCTATTTTACAATCTTTTGGAGCAGCAACCTTTCCTCGAGTAGCTTCTCTTTTTCCTGATAAAATTTTAAGCAAAGTAGATTTACCTGCTCCGTTTTTACCCATTAGGGCTATTCTATCACTAGGGTTTATTACAAAAGATACATCACTAAATAGGGCTGAACCTCCAAATTCTACTGTTAATCCGTCTACTGATACCATAAATGTGTTAATTGAAGCGGCAAAGATACTCTTAATTTACGAGTTGTCTATCAGTCTATTTCTTAAATATATTGAAGATAATGAAGTGGGAAAGGGGAATATTAAAATTTAATGATATACTAATTGTAAAATCGATTTTGAAAAAGTAGAGAACTAGCTCTACTGAAAGTGTTGAGCCTCATGTCATAAATGATCTTTTAGGAATAAGAGTAGGTTTACTTTGACACCGACATGTCATTACGATGTCGGTGTCAAAGTTTACTCTTGTCGGTGTCATGATGATAATAGATATCCGTTAAACTATCTATGTACGAGGAAATATATGAAGATGAGAAAAGGACTATTTTAAAGTTTGATTGTTGTTTTTCTCTAAAGATTGTACCTTCGTTTAATAAACGAAATAGGAATGACAAAAATTGGATTATTATCAGATACTCATGGATATTGGGATGATAAGTATTTAACTTATTTTGCTGATTGCGATGAAATATGGCATGCTGGAGATATAGGTTCACTCGTTTTAATTCAAAAACTAGCTGAGTATAAGAAAGTAAGAGCCGTTTATGGAAATATTGATGGACAAGATATACGTAAGATTTATCCTCAGGTAAATCGTTTTAAAGTAGATGGTGCAGAAGTGGTTATAAAACACATCGGAGGCTATCCAGGTAAATATGACCCTTCAATTCAGAGCTCTCTATTTATTAATCCCCCTCAGTTGTTTATTAGTGGACACTCTCATATTTTAAAAGTAAAATATGATAAAACATTAAATATGTTACATATCAATCCTGGAGCAGCAGGAATTTCGGGTTTTCACAAAGTGCGTACAATGGTGCGCTTTACTATAGATAAAGGTGTTTTTAAAGATTTAGAAGTTATAGAATTAGCAGGCTAATTATCTACTTAAAATAAAACCTAAAGAAAGTAGAAAACCCATTAGTAGTATGTTTTGAGAAGTTTTACCCAATATAAGGTTTAACTTTTTTCCTTCATATATTTTCTTCATCTCTGCATAAGTTTTTATATGAGGGATGAGGTAAAATTGAGGTAAAATACCAGCAAATATATATCCTTTATAAACAAAAGTAAGACTAATAACTGAAGCTACTAATCCTAAACCTAGGTATAAATAGGCTCCAAAATCTTTTCCAAAGCGTACAATAAGGGTCTTTTTTCCACTCCTAAAATCAGCAATATAATCTCTGTAATTGTTGACTACAAGTAGAGTGTCAATAATTAATCCACACACTATGGATGCCATGGTTACGTCCATATTCCAATCTAGCGCTTGAACATAGTAAGTTCCGCCTACAGGAACAAAACCAAAAAATAGAAGGACAAGAATATCTCCATAGCCATGATAAGATAGAGGGTAAGGACCAGTGGTGTAAGCAAAGGCAAAGATAACACATAGGATACCTATCAAAATTAAAGTCCAGCCGCCATAATAGATGAGAGTTGAACCAATAGCACAAGCGATTATTATAACTACAGCTATTCCTTTCTTCATCGCATTTGGAGTAATCCATCCTTGAGTACAAGCTCTATCTGGTCCTAAGCGATCTTCTTTTCTATCTGTTCCTTTGAGATAATCGTATAGATCGTTGATGAAGTTGGCTGCAATTTGCATTAATCCAGCAAAAGTAATACATATCAAAGTTGGAATTAGTTGAAAAGAATCGTGCAAGTAAGCCAGAGAAGCTCCTATAATTACGGGAACAATTGCCCCCGATAAAGTTTTAGGTCGTGCCGCCAATATCCAAGCACGTATTGAGTTTGTTTGTACATTAACCATTAATACTGTAGTTTTGAATACGTTTTGCAAAGATATAAAAAGCTTATAACATAGTTTAGAATAAAAATATGAAAAGAAAGAATCATTCCTTATATATGCTAGGCATTGTAACGTGCCTACTATTCATACTAACTTCTTGTAGTACATCAAAAGATAGCTTAACTGTAAGTAGAAAGCCTGGTATTAGTTCTACCACTACTCGACTAAATGTGGCAGAGTGTGGTATAGATCGCTTAAAAGAATATACAGTGGTACATACCGATATTCCTAAATCTTTTGATGGGAAGACTATTTTGTTTATTTCTGACACACATTATCCGAGTCTTTTTAAGACTAAAGATCTGAATGCTCTGATCTCTTATTTAAAAACATTGAACTATGATATTATGTGTCTTGGCGGCGATTATCATGAAAATACCAACTTAATTGATACCCTTTTTGATAGATTAGGAGAAGTAAAACCTGCTATGGGTGCTTATGGAGTAATGGGGAATAATGATTATGAACGTGGATATGATGTTGTAGCTAAGGCTATGCAGCGCAATGGTATTCAGCTGTTAGAGCATAAAGTAGATACAATTAAGTATAAAGGTTCTTTTATTCAAGTGGTAGGAATTAAAAATCCTTTTAATCTGACAAAAAATGGAATATCACCGACTTTGGGGTTATCGGATAAAGATTTTGTGGTTTTACTAACTCATACTCCAGATTATGCCGAAGATGTTGTTATTCGTAATTCTGATTTAGTGTTGGCTGGACATACTCATGGAGGACAAGTTAGAATCTTTGGTGTAGCACCAATTGTTCCTTCAAAATATGATCAGAAATTTCTAACGGGGTTGGTCTATAATTCTGCAGGGATCCCAATGATTGTAACTAATGGAATAGGTACGTCTAATAAAAATATAAGAATAGGAGCTCCAAGTGAGGTAGTACTCATCCACTTAAAATCTATTCGTTAGTATATAATTTTTTATCCTTGATAAAGGAATAAACATTGGGATGTAAAAAATATCTGAAATCTTTCCCTTTCTCTATATTCTCACGAATAAATGTCGAACTAACCTCTATAACGGGTGAGTCAATATAATATACATGTTCAGGAAGATTTTCTTTGTTAATGGTATGTCCTACGCGAGGATAAATTAATAAATTGTATTTGGAAATCAATTTATCTGCATCTTTCCATTTATCAAATAAGTCCCAGTTATCTGCACCTATCAAAAGATAAAACTCATATTCTGGGTACTTTTCTTTTAATGCATCTAAGGTGTTGATGGTATACGAAGGTTGGGGAAGAGCAAACTCAAAATCAGATGCTTTGAATTTAGGATAACCTTGTATGGCTAGTTGTACCATATCAAGACGAAGAGTGTCGGATTCTAGATCCCTTACCTCCTTTAGTGGATTATGAGGTGTTACCATAAACCACAATTCATCAATCCAATTGGATTCACAAATATAGTTGGCTAGTGCTAAGTGTCCGATATGTATCGGATTAAAAGATCCACTAAAAATTGCAATTTTTTTCTTCATCTCTATAGGGTATAAAAAAAGAACCTCAATAGGTATACAAATATATGCTTATTGAGGTTCAGTGTATTTGAGGATTATATTTTATGCTTCAACAAAATCTTTGATAATCTTCTCTGCTTGATTTAAAGCATGCTCTAGATTATCATTGATAATAACACAATCAAATTTTGAAGCAAAGCCTAGTTCATATTCAGCTTTACTGATTCTTTGTTCAATAACTTCATGGGAATCAGTAGCTCTTCCTTCTAATCGTTTGCGAAGTTCTTCAATAGAAGGGGGTTGAATAAAAATAGAAAGGGCTTTATCTCCGAAATATTTTTTGATGTTGCATCCACCCACAACATCTACATCAAAAATAACATTTTGACCAGCTTCAGTTTGCTTTTCAACTTGATTTTTTAAAGTGCCATAGAAGCGATCTGGATAAACTTCTTCATATTCTAAAAACTCATTATTCGCTATCCTTTTCTTAAACTCTTCTGGAGTTAAAAAGAAGTATTCTATACCATGCTTCTCTGAGCCACGAGGAGGTCTGCTAGTAGCAGATATAGAGAAGGCTAGATTTAAATTTTGAGTAAGAAGATGGTTGATTATTGTTGATTTGCCCGAACCCGATGGGGCCGAAAATATAATTAGTTTTCCCGCCATTACTTATAATACATTCAATACTTGTTCTTTGATTTGCTCTAGCTCGTCTTTCATTTGAACTACGATACGTTGCATTTCTGCATGGTTTGATTTACTGCCAAGTGTATTAATTTCACGACCAATTTCTTGAGCAATAAAACCTAGTTTCTTTCCTTGACCAGCTTTGCTGTTAAGTGTAGTAACAAAGTAAGTTAAGTGGTTTTTAAGACGTTGCTTTTCTTCGTTAACATCTAATTTCTCAATATAGAAAATCAGTTCTTGCTCTAGGCGATTATTATCATATTCTACGTCAAGAGCATTTTCAAGAGAATCAGTAATGCGTTCTCTGATTTTTTCTACACGTTCTTTTTCGTAAGGATCTATAGTAGCTAGAAGAGATTCTATTGTATCGATATTGTGTACAAATTTTTTCTCAAGAGCAGCACCTTCTTGGTTTCTAAATGTATTTAGGTGCTCAATAGCCTCTTCAATTGTTTTTAGAACAATTTGCCATTCTTCTTCGCTAACCTCTTGTATCTCTGGTTTAGTAAGAACATCTGGCATTTTAAGGAGTGTCTGGAACCAATCGTTTGGAACAGGGATGTTTAAATTTTGCGAAATTGTACTAATTTGCTTATAATACCCTTCAATAAGAGCTTCATTAATCGTAACTGCAGCATCAGATAAATCTTCTTTGTCAATCCATAGATTGAAATCTACTTTACCACGAGAAACTTGTTTTGATAAAATCTTACGAATTTCAATCTCTTTTTCACGGTATGCAGGAGCTATCCTTGTTGATAAATCTAATGATTTACTATTAAGAGATTTAATCTCGATTGTTATCTTTTTATCGGGTAGAGTGGCAATAGCTTTACCATATCCCGTCATTGATTGTATCATATACTTGTTGTTTTGCACAAAAATAAAGGTTTTTTCGTAATTATGAGTTATCTTTGCACAATATTAAATTGAAAGTTATGTCGTGTATACTACACATTGAAACGTCTACTGCTGTATGCTCAGTTGCAGTAAGTCAAGACACAGATGTAATATTTAAGAAAGAAGAATTTAAGGGACCTTCACACGCCGTACTTCTTGGCGTATTCGTAGATGAAGCCCTATCGTTTATAGATAGTCATGGAATTCCTTTAGATGCAGTTGCTGTTAGTTGTGGACCAGGTTCTTATACGGGTTTGCGTATCGGTGTCTCAATGGCAAAAGGGATTTGTTATGGTCGCAATGTTCCATTAATAGCAATACCTACACTTAAAGTGTTGGCTGTGCCTGTATTGTTGCATAAGGAGATACCCGAAGATGCTCTATTATGTCCAATGATTGATGCTCGTAGAATGGAAGTTTATTCTGCTATCTATGATAGATCTTTGAATGAACAAAAGCCGATCTCTGCAGATATTATTGATGAAAACTCTTATATTGAGTTTTTAGATAAACAACCTGTGTATTTCTTTGGTGATGGTGCTGCAAAATGCAAAGACCAAATAACTCATCCGAATGCTCACTTTATTGACAATATAAATGCTTTGGCTGGTAGTATGATGCCTTTAGCCGAAAAAGCAATTTGGAATAAAGACTTTGTGGATGTAGCCTATTTTGAACCTTTCTACTTGAAAGAATTTGTAGCAACTAAGCCTAAAAAGAATATACTATAAGTTGTATAGTAAGAATATTAAAAGAAAATTATGAAAGGAAAGTATGGAGTATAATACACAGAAGATGAGAATGCCTTTGCCAGAGTATGGTAGAAGTATTCAGAATATGGTTAATTACGCATTGACTATTGAGGATAGAAGTGAACGTCAGCGATGTGCAAATACGATAATAGATATTATGGGGAATATGTTCCCTCATTTGCGCGATGTTCCCGATTTTAAACATAAACTATGGGATCATTTAGCTATAATGTCCGATTTTAAGCTTGATATTGACTATCCTTACGAAATTGTGCGTGAAGACAATCTTCATACTCGCCCTTCAGTTCTACCTTACCCTCAAACTCGTATCCGCTTTCGTCACTATGGTAAAACTATTGAAAAACTTATCAGTGAGGCAGATAAACTAGAAGATGGGGATGAAAAGAATCATTTGGTTGCGTTGATAGCAAACCATATGAAAAAAAGTTATACAACTTGGAATAGAGATTCTATTGATGACGAAAAAATTGATAATGATTTGAGAGATTTATCAAGAGGAACATTAAGACTGAATGATGCTATCCTTAAAATAATGAATGCTCGCGTCTCACAATATCAAAATCGCCCTAAGAATAGAAATAATCAACGTCGAAATTATAAACATTAGAAAAATTTTGACTATTATAGTGTTTATATAATTGTATAACCTGTTATAACTTTTTAGCTATGGCTTCATTCATTATTGAAGGTGGACATAAATTGCATGGTGATATTTATCCTCAAGGTGCAAAAAATGAAGTTTTACAAATTATTTGTGCTTCACTTCTAACTTCTGAAGAAATTACTGTCCATAATATTCCTGATATTCTTGATGTAAATAACTTAATCCAATTGATAAGACGAATTGGTGTTAAAGTAGAGAAGAAAGGAGTTGACACCTATAGTTTTAAAGCTGAAAATGTAGATTTAGAATATTTAGCAAGTGATGATTTCTTGAAAAAATGTTCTAGTTTGCGTGGTTCAGTAATGTTGATAGGTCCTTTGGTTACTCGTTTTGGCAGAGCTGTTATTTCCAAACCTGGAGGAGATAAAATAGGTCGTCGTAGACTAGATACACATCTTCTTGGAATCCAAAAATTAGGTGCAAAGTTCGAATATAACGATGCCGATGGTATGTGTGAATTGACAGCTAGTAAACTAAAGGGTTGCTATATGTTATTGGATGAGGCTTCTGTTACGGGTACAGCAAATATTGTGATGGCTGCTACTTTAGCTGAAGGGATTACTACTATTTATAATGCAGCGTGTGAACCCTATTTGCAGCAACTCTGTAAGATGTTGAATAGAATGGGCGCTAAGATCAGTGGTATTGCTTCTAATTTACTCACTATAGAAGGTGTGGATAAGTTGAAAGGTACCGAACATACTGTTTTGCCAGATATGATAGAAGTGGGTTCATTCATTGGTATGGCTGCTATGACTGGTAGTGAAATTACGATTAAAAATGTTTCTTACGAGAATTTAGGAATTATTCCAGATAGTTTTAAAAGACTAGGCATAGAGCTTGAGCAAATAGGTGATGATATCTTTGTCCCCGCTCAAGATGGTTATGAGATAGATACTTTTATTGATGGTTCTATTATGACTATTGCTGATGCTCCATGGCCTGGATTAACACCCGACTTATTAAGTGTTATGTTAGTTATTGCTACTCAAGCAAAGGGGAGTGTCCTCATTCACCAAAAAATGTTTGAAAGTCGCTTATTCTTTGTCGATAAATTAATTGATATGGGCGCTCAAATCATTTTGTGCGATCCTCACCGTGCTGTTGTTAATGGACACAATAAACAGATTCAACTCCGTGGAGGTAATATGACATCTCCAGATATTCGTGCAGGTATTGCTCTGCTAATTGCTGCAATGAGTGCAAAAGGGGTGAGTCGTATTCATAATATAGAACAGATAGACCGTGGATATCAGAATATTGAAGATCGCCTAAATGCTATAGGGGCAAGAATTACACGTATATGATAAGAGAAGAAGAAGTTATTCAGGTGGGCTTTTTTACAAAGACTCACGGTATTTCAGGTGAACTTTCAGTAGAATTTATCAATGACATCTTTGATTTAGCTGATCCTGATTTTATAATATGTAAGCTTGATGGTATTTTAGTTCCATTTTTTATTGAAGAATATCGATTTAAAACGGATACTACTGCTTTGATTAAATTACAAGATGTTGATTCTGAAAACAAAGCAAAACGGTTTACTAAAGTTGAAATATACTTACCTAATACTTTAGTAGAATCTTCTGAAGAAGTTGACCATTACTCTTGGTTGAGCTTTAAAAACTTTCTAATAACGGATACTACAATAGGTGAGATTGGTGAAATTATTGATGTTGACGAATCTACACTTAATGTCCTATTTAAAGTAAATTATTCTGGTGAAGAGATTTTAATCCCTGCTGATGAAAGTCTGATAGTAGGGGTGGATGATGATAAACGCATTATCCAAATGAATTTACCTGAAGGGTTACTTTCTTTGTAGGAAACAGTTAAATACCCTAAAGAACCTAGTATTGTTAGCGCATAATTGATTACCTTTGTGCGCTAATATCTTATAATATAAGGGAGATTTATTTAAGAATCCCCCTTATCTATTTTTGTGATTTGAATTGGCTTCGTTTCATCGAACGTTTATTTCAAGTTGCGTAGATTACGCTAAGATCAAAACTATGAATGAAGTTAGAAAAAAACAGATTGCAATATTAGGCTCTACTGGCTCTATAGGTACTCAGGCATTAGATGTAATCAGTGAACATCCTAATTTGTTTGAGGTATATGCTCTCACAGCAAATAATAGAGTAGATGAGTTAATACAACAGGCAAGGAAGTTTCTTCCAGATGTTGTAGTTATTGCTAATGAAAGTAAATATTCCTATTTAAAAGAATCTCTACAAGACTTACCGATTAAAGTTTATGCTGGGGCAGATGCTCTAACTCAAATAGTAACAGCTCATCCTATTGATATTGTATTGACTGCAATGGTGGGGTATGCTGGATTAAAACCAACAATAGAAGCAATTAAGGCTAAAAAAATAATTGCACTAGCGAATAAAGAAACTTTAGTTGTTGCTGGTGAGTTAATAAATAGTTTAGCTCAAGAGTATAGAGTTCCCATTCTTCCTGTAGATTCTGAACATTCAGCAATATTTCAGTGTTTAGTGGGCGAATACGATAATCCAATAGAAAAAATCATATTAACAGCATCTGGTGGTCCATTCCGTACAACATCTTTAAGTGATTTAGCTAGAGTTACTAAAACTCAGGCACTAAAGCATCCTAATTGGGATATGGGGGCTAAAATTACTATAGATTCTGCATCTATGATGAATAAAGGTTTTGAGGTTCTAGAAGCAAAATGGTTATTTGGCGTAGATCCTAGCCAGATTGATGTTGTGGTACATCCTCAGTCTGTAATACACTCTATGGTACAGTTTGAAGATGGTTCTGTTAAAGCACAATTGGGTGCACCAGATATGAGAACACCTATACAATATGCTTTTTCTTATCCCAATAGAGTAAAATCTTCAGTTAAAAGATTAAGTTTTGTAGAATACTCAACATTAACCTTTGAAACTCCAGATATTACCCGATTTAGAAATTTAGCTTTGGCTTATGAGGCAATGCATCAAGCTGGCAATATGCCTTGCATTTTAAATGCAGCTAATGAAATTGTAGTAAGTGCATTTTTAAAGGATAAAATAGGATTTTTGGAGATGAGTGATGTTATTGAGCAAACTATGCTTAAAGTAGCTCACCTAAAAACTCCATCTTATGATGATTATGTAGCCACAGATAGTGAGGCTCGTATTTTCGCTTCTGAATTCGTTTCAAAAGTGATGAAATAGAATAGTAATAATAATAATCGAGAAATATTGTAATGGAAACATTTTTAATAAAAGCACTGCAATTAATGATGAGCCTTTCCCTGCTTGTTATTGTTCATGAAGGGGGACACTTCTTATTTGCACGTTTATTTAAAGT
>NZ_DYYK01000193.1:0-13874 GCF_020741705.1 Bacteroides coprosuis | reverse complement strand
ATAAAGAAATCTATTTGTGCTTGTTTAAAAGCATAAAAAGGCGAAGTATCTTTGAAGAGAATACCTCGCCTTTTACTTACTATGATAAGATTAAAACTTAATTGAATCCAATTTAAATTTTGACAATCATTTTACCTTCATTGCTTCCTTTGAATAATCCAATAAAGGCTTTTGGGATATTGTCGAATCCTTCTACGATGGTCTCTTTATAATTGAGTTGTCCTTCATTCACCCATATTGATAATTGGTTTATGGCTTCAGGGAATCGATCCATGTAGTCACGTACAATAAATCCTTTTATTAAAGAACTGGTTTTTAGAATAGCTGGTAGTATGCGAGGTCCCATCGGTATGTCAGTAGAGTTATACAATGAGATTTGTCCGCAAAGAGCCATTCTTGCATAACGATTGAATCTTTGAATGACATAATCTGTAATGTTACCTCCAACATTATCATAATAGCAATCTATGCCATTAGGGCAATACTTATCAAGCATTTCTTCAACATCTTCTGTTTTGTAGTTGATAACCTCATCATATCCAAAACTATTCCTGAGTAACTCGACTTTCTCTTGAGTTCCTGCTATTCCCACAACGCGGCATCTTTTTATTTTTGCAATTTGTCCAACTACTGTGCCTACAGCTCCTGCTGCCCCCGAAACAACTACAGTTTCACCTTCTTTAGGGCGACAGATATCTGTTAACCCAAAGTAAGCTGTTAATCCAGGCATACCTACTATTCCTAGATGATAACTAGGAGATATTCCTGGGAATGTTTTTGAAATTTCTTTTTCTGAAACGATACAAGTAGTAGCCCAAGGTAATAACCCATGAACTGTGTCGCCTTTTTTGAATAAATCGGAATTACTTTCCACAACAGTAGAAACAATACCTCCTACTATGGGCTGACCTAATTCAAATGGTGGAACATAAGATTTGCTATCACTCATTCTTCCTCTCATATAAGGGTCGACAGATACATACAGAGGTTGAAGCATTACTTCTCCTTTTTGTGGGGACCCAACATTTACTTCTTCAAACCTAAAATCTTCAAACTTTGGAACTCCTATAGGGCGAGTTGCTAATACTATTTGTTTCGCTTTCATAACATTAAAGTTTATTTTTGTATATCATAGAGCCATTTTATTTCTTCAGCCCAGATTGTATCATCTGGTGTTTCCAAAATAATAGGCATATCATCAAAACGTGAATCATTCATCATTTTAACAAAGAAGTCTTTTCCAATAAAACCTTTTCCAATACTATCGTGACGGTCCACTTTAGATCCTAATTCTTTTTTAGAGTCATTTAAGTGAATTCCTCTTAAATATTTAAATCCAACTTCTTTTTCAAAATCATCAAAAACCTCATCATATTTATTTACTAAATCATATCCTGCTGTAAATGTATGACAAGTGTCAATGCAAACACCTACACGAGATTTGTCTTCTACTCGATCTATAATATGGCGAAGGTGTGAAAATTCAAATCCAAGATTAGTTCCTTGACCTGCTGTGTTTTCGATCACAGCAGTAACACCTTTTGTTTGATCAAGTGCTATATTTATGCTTTCAGCAATTCTATTTAAGCAAGCTTCTGTATCTATCTTTTTAAGATGACTTCCAGGGTGGAAATTGAGAAGTTGTAAACCCAGCTGTTCACATCTTTGCATTTCATCTAAAAATGCTTTTCTACTTTTAGCGAGTGCTTCCTCTTCAGGATGACCCAAGTTGATTAAATAGCTATCATGGGGCAATATGTGCTTAGAAGAGAAACCATACTTCTCACAGTTTTCTTTAAATTGATCTATACTTTCATCTGTAAGAGGTTTGCTTACCCATTGTCTTTGATTCTTGGTAAATAAGGCAAATGCTTTAGCTCCTATTTCACTAGCATTAATGGGTGCGTTTTCAACTCCTCCTGATGCACTAACATGTGCTCCTATATATTTCATTCTTTTGTAATAATTTAGTTATATTGTGTGTGTAAATAGTTTAAAATATAAGAGAAGAAATACTACTTTATACAGAATAAAGCTGTTGATATAAAGTTCTATAGTGGCATAGTTTCTTCTCTAGCTACATCAATAACATATAAAAAGCATTAGAGTTCATTTCTAATAGTCGATATGTAGTAGCGTAAAAATTGAATATTCAATAGTAATATGGGTGTATTATACTTAAGTTTGTAGGTGTATTATACTTTAATATAGAAGATGAAAATATATCATAAATTCTTATTATACCAAAATAAACTCTTAAGACCCTACGTCGATGTGTCTCTAAAAATTGTTGAGGCTTTGACTTATGTAGCGTCACTGATTTTTATTCTCACCATTGTTTATCGTTATGGTTATGATGTAACATCAGAACAGTTACATACAATATCTCTTATTTATAAGAGTGTTTGGATCCTGTTTTTGATCGATTTTTTTCTTCATATTTTTTTGAGCTATAGTGATACCAAGCGAGAGTATAAAAAGACAACTTGGGTATTGAGTATTCTTTTAATGCTTTCTCTTATACCTGTTATCTTTAAACGACCAGAAGAGAGTGGTGGTATTTTACAGTTTTGGGAGTTTATGAGTAGTAAGACCTATCGTTCTGGGTTGTTACTGGTATTTTCATTATTTAATCTATCAAATGGATTAATTCGATTGCTGGGTAGAAAAACGA
This sequence comes from Bacteroides coprosuis, assembly GCF_020741705.1. Classification (NCBI taxonomy): domain Bacteria; kingdom Pseudomonadati; phylum Bacteroidota; class Bacteroidia; order Bacteroidales; family Bacteroidaceae; genus Bacteroides; species Bacteroides coprosuis. Next base: position 11,200 of record NZ_DYYK01000193.1, on the reverse strand, counting down.
ATCCTGCTCTTATGCTGGCAGGGAGTTTTATTGTCATCATAATTATAGGTTCTGGTTTGTTGATGCTCCCCAATTGTACTGTTGATGGGATTAATTGGGTAGATTCTGTCTTTGTTTCTACGAGTGCTGTTTGTGTTACGGGGTTATCTCCAGTAGATATTGCTACTACATTTACACCAATAGGATTAACTATAATCATAATACTTATACAAATAGGAGGACTGGGTGTAATGACATTTACCAGCTTCTTTGCTATGTTCTTTATGGGGAATACATCTGTATATAATCAGTTGGTAGTAAGGGATATGATGAGTACTAACTCCTTAGGCTCTTTATTCTCAACCTTAATGTATATTTTATTTTTCACCTTGGTTATAGAGGGAATAGGAGCATTTGCTATCTGGAGCTCTATTCACGACACCCTTGGTATGGGCCTAAATGAAGAAATAGCATTCTCTGTATTTCATTCTATTTCGGCATTCTGTAATGCTGGTTTTTCTACTTTGCCAGGAGGAATGGGTGACCCTTTAGTATTTAGTCAGAATAGTATATTTATATATGTTTCACTATTAATAGTCTTGGGTGGAATAGGATTCCCAATACTTGTGAATTTTAAAAATGCCCTTAAGATTAGATTTCAGCGCTTAGTCGCTTTTGTAAGACACCAGAATCCTCCGCATATCTATCGGCTATACAGCTTAAACACTAAAATAGTATTATATACCTCAGGAATATTAATTTTAGGAGGTACTCTTCTAATAGGGTTTTTAGAGTGGAATGGAGCATTGGCAGGTATGGGTTTCTTTGAAAAAATAACAAAGGCTTTATTTATGGCTGTTTCACCTCGTTCTGCGGGGTTCAGCTTTATTGATCCAGATACATTACGTGTACAAACCTTTTTTATTTTCCTTATATTTATGTGGATTGGTGGTGCTGCTCAGTCAACAGCAGGTGGAGTTAAGGTCAATACTATTGCTGTGGTTTTTCTTAATGTAATGGCGATGCTAAAGAGATCTGATAGAATAGAAGTATTTGGAAGAAAAATATCCTCTCAATCTGTGCGTAGAGCTCATGCTACTGTATTTATATCTTTAATAGTACTTGTATTATCACTATTCATCTTAACTCTTTTAGAACCGAATATATCTCCATCTTTATTAGGTTATGAATGTGTAGCAGCTATGAGTACCTGCGGTGCAGGCTTAGGTATAACTCCCCTTTTTGGTACTCCTGCAAAATTTTTAATAGTAGCACTTATGCTAGTCGGTAGAGTAGGGATTATTACAATCCTTTTAGGTTTTATAAAACAGAAAAATAAGAGGAATTACAATTACCCAAGTGGTGATATCATTATAAACTAATTATATGAAATACATTATTATAGGATTAGGTAATTATGGTTATGTTCTTGCTGAGGAATTGGCTTCGAGAGGACATGAGGTTATTGGTGCAGATATTGATGAGGCACGAGTAGATAGCATAAAAGATAAGATTGCTACTGCTTTTATACTAGATGCAACAGATGAGTTGGCTTTGTCCTCATTACCCTTGGAGAATGTAGATGCTGTAATTGTGGCGATTGGTGAAAATTTTGGCGCATCTATACGAGTAGTTGCTTTATTGAAGCAGTTAAAAGTAAAACATATTTATGCTAGAGCGATAGATGAAATTCATAAATCGGTACTAAATGCCTTTGATTTAGATGGCGTTCTCTCTCCAGAAGAAGATGCAGCTCGTAGGTTAGTGGAGTTGTGGGAGTTTGGTACACATATGGAAACATTCCGAATAAATGAAAACTACTATGTAGTGAAGTTTGCTACACCTCAAAACTTTATCGGATACTTTGTAAATGAGTTAAAACTTCAAGAAGAGTTTAATCTCAAATTGATCGCTATACAAAGAGAAAAAACAGTGAAAAATGTGATAGGAATCAACCATACCGAGCACTATTTATTAGATAATATAGGAGAAGAGGAAAAGGTGTTTGAGGGTGATGAACTTGTTTGTTTTGGTAAGTACAAAGATTTTAGAGATTTCTGGAAGGCTTGTAAAATTTAGTATGCAAGATGATTTAAGAAAGATTATTCATGTGGATATGGATGCTTTTTATGCTTCAGTGGAGCAAAGAGATAATCCAGATCTACGAGGAAAACCTATTGTTGTAGGCTCTGAACACAAAAGAGGTGTTGTGGCTGCTGCTAGTTATGAGGCGAGAGTGTTTGGAGTTCGTTCTGCCATGCCATCAGTGAAAGCTAAGAAATTATGTCCTAATCTTGTTTTTGTAGATGGGCGAATGTCCGTTTATAAACAAGTATCCTCACAGATACATGAGATTTTCCATCGTTACACAGATTGTATAGAGCCTCTCTCTTTGGATGAGGCTTTCTTAGATGTTACAAAGAATAAGGTAGGGTATGATTTAGCTGTTGATATAGCACGAGAAATAAAGCAATGCATTCATGAAGAGCTAAACCTTGTAGCATCTGCTGGAGTTTCTTACAATAAGTTTTTAGCAAAAATAGCTTCTGATTATCGTAAGCCAGATGGGCTTTGTACTATCCACCCTTCACAAGCTCAAAAGTTTATTAAGCAACTTCCTATAGAATCTTTTTGGGGTGTTGGTCCTGTTACAGCGAAGAAGATGCACAAGATGGGAATACATACTGGCAAAGATTTATTGGAGTGGTCACTATCTGGACTAGTTCATGATTTTGGTAAGATGGGTGGACTTTATTATAATTTTGCAAGAGGAATAGATAATCGCCCTGTTGAGGCTATAAGAATTCGTAAGTCTGTAGGTTGTGAAACCACATTAACTAAAGATATTACGCGTCAATCTTCGGTTATAATAGAGCTGTATCATATCGCAAATGAATTAGTAGAACGTGTCGGTAGGTCTCAGTTCAAAGGATTTACTTTGACTCTGAAAGTGAAGTTTCATGATTTTACTCAAATTACTCGTAGTTGCACAGCGTTGGATACCTTTGAAACGTTGGATGAAATTTTACCTGTTGCTAAAGATTTAATGAAGCAAGTTGATTATGAGAATAACCCCATTCGTTTAATTGGTTTGACGGTATCTAATCCAAGAAATGAAGATGATTCAATAGACTCAGAGTATATTCAGTTGAAATTAGACTTTAAAGACGAAGAGTATTAAAGTTCTAAACGATAGAAATTGGTATCTCTAACTTTGAATCCCATCTTTTGATAAAGTTTATTAGCGGGTATTCGAATTGGACGAGAAGATAATTCAATTCTCCTAACTTGTTTTTCTTTACTTAGATCAATTGCTTTTTGAATAAGCTTTTCTCCAATCCCCAATCCTCTAGCAGAATGATCTACTATTACATCTTCTATAAATGCTTTTTTACCCGTTGGAATAGTAAAAACAACTAAAGCTAAAGAGCCAACAATCTTGTTTTCCTCATTGATAGCAAGAATAAGCTCGGATTCTTGATCGTTAACAAGAGAACTCAGGCTATCAAAAGAAATAGGCTCTCCCAGTTGTGTTAGTTGAGGTATCAAGCATTGCATTGCTTCAATTAGTTTTTGATCTACTGTTTGGGCTGTGGTAATAATCATAGAGCTGTTGTTAAGTATAAGAAATGAAAAAGGTCCTTATCAACAAAGGGCCTTTGGTTATATTCAAAAAGAGATGTAGTCTTACCAAAGTAAAAAACCTTCAGGATAAGATTCTTTAAAATGTTCTATTGAAATAGACTGGTGTACGATTTGTGGATCGTGCATGGATGAAGATAAATCATTTATAGCCATTTTAAAGTCATCATTTTTGAATAATTCAGGATATTGGTCGTGATAAATAGAGTATATCGTAGGACCCAATATATTATGTTGGTTTATACACATAAACTCCTTAATCAAGGATTGGTGGGCTGTTACTACAGTATGATAAATATCCTCGCAAGGATCGTTTGAGTTCTCTTTTATTCTTCTTTCTATAGCCTGATTTTCTTCATAAAAAGAGTATAATTTATTATTTAAGGGAGTTCCTTGAATAGATAAATTAGAAGAAGAGAGAGAAATATTAATATGTCCTGATTCTAAGATAAGCGGAGTAATAGGGGTAGAATCCATAAAGAGTGTAACCATCTGAGGTTTTTTAAAGGTCTTACCCTTCATGCAAAATTCTCCATGAACGATTTGAGCTGAATCAATAGTGACCCATAAAGAAGCATCATCTATGTATTTTAGATAGATGGTTTTTCCACTCAATTGGCTAAGGCTAGCATTGCCTTTAATAGAGTACTTAGAGGTACATGAAGCCAATATTACTAGAGTTACGGATAAAAGTAACAGTTTGTTCATATAATTATTGATGTTCTTAAAAACTGTGTCAAACTTAGTATCTTTGATTAAAAATTAAAACTGTTTTATCTATATTTATAAATTCTCGTTTATTATTTATTTAATAAAGCTTATAAACTCTTTCTACATATAACAGTTTAGTTAACTTTAGCTATTTTTGTAATTATCAGACTTAATATAACATTACAATATCAATGATATTTCGAGTCTAGATAGTACAAAACTTTTAGTTAAAATCCTTTTATTTATGTCTTTAACTTACGCGCCCTTTGCAAAACCTCTATACGTGATGGTAAAACCAGCTGGGTCTATATGCAACTTAGCTTGTGATTATTGTTACTACTTGGAAAAAGCAAATCTTTACAAAGAGAACAGAAATCACGTGATGAATGATGTTTTGCTTGAGAAATTTATTAAAGAATATATAGAATCGCAAACAATGAGCCAAGTTTTATTTACTTGGCATGGAGGAGAAACACTAATGAGACCTCTTTCTTTTTATAAAAAAGCATTGGAACTTCAGAAAAAATATGCAGGTGGAAGAACTATAGAAAATGCAATACAAACCAATGGAACATTATTAACTGATGAATGGTGTGCTTTTTTTAAAGAAAACAATTGGTTGGTTGGGGTTTCTATTGATGGTCCACAAGAGTTTCATGATGAATTTAGAAAGAATAAACAGGGTAGACCTTCCTTCAATAAAGTGATGCAGGGCATTTCTCTTTTAAAAAAACATGGAGTGGAGTGGAATGGTATGGCTGTTGTAAATGATTTTAATGCTGACTATCCTCTTGATTTTTATAATTTTTTTAAGGAAATTGGTTGTCAATATATTCAGTTTACGCCTATTGTTGAACGAATTACACATCATAATGACGGACGACACTTAGCTTCTTTATCTGACAATAAAGAGGTAGAGTTAGCTGATTTTACAGTTACTCCTGAACAATGGGGGAGCTTTTTGTGTACTATATTTGATGAATGGGTAAAAGAAGATGTAGGGAAAATATTTATACAAATGTTCGACTCTACATTGGCAAACTGGGTGGGAGAACAACCTGGAGTCTGTACTTTGGCAAAGGTTTGTGGACATGCTGGAGTTATGGAGTTTAATGGTGATGTGTACTCCTGCGATCATTTTGTTTTTCCTGAATACAAATTGGGTAATATTTATGAAAATTCCTTAGTGGAAATGATGTATAGTAAACGACAACAAGACTTTGGAAATAGTAAATATACGAGTCTTCCCAATCAATGTAAAAACTGTGATTATCTTTTTGCATGTAATGGAGAGTGTCCTAAAAATAGGTTTGCAGTTACGGAAGATGGTGAACCTGGCTTAAATTATTTATGTAAGGGATATTTCCAGTTTTATAGTCATGTCGCTCCCTATATGGATTTCATGAAAAATGAATTGGCAAATCAGCGCCCTCCATCTAATGTAATGGAAGCTGTACAAAAAGGTGAATTTAATAACTTATAATCAAAAAATAACAACACATGAATAAATTAAAAGTAGCTCTGTTGGCTATCGTTGCCTTTGCTTTTGGCAATGCTCGTGCTGATGAGGGTATGTGGTTGCTTCAAATGATGAAAGAGCAACATCTAGTAGATATGATGAAGGAGAGTGGCTTGAAACTCGAAGCAGATGATCTATATAGTCCAAATAAAGTATCTATAAAAGATGCGATTGGTATATTTGGTCGTGGTTGTACAGGTGAAATCATCTCTCCTGAAGGGTTGATCTTAACAAACCATCACTGTGGGTATGGTTCAATACAAATGTTGAGTAGTGTTGAGCATGATTATTTAACAGATGGTTTTTGGGCAAAAAACAGAGGTGAAGAACTACCAGTACCTGGATTGACTTTTGTTTTTGTAGAAAGAATAGTTGATGTTACTGATGTAGTCAATGAGAAGATAAAGAAAGGCGAAATTTCTGAAAATGCTTCTTTTACTCCTCAAGCATTAAATAAAATTGCTGATGAGTTATACAAAAAGAGTGATTTATATAATAAGAGTGGAATCTCTGTTCAATTATTACCATTCTTTGCAGGGAATAAATTCTATATGTTCTATAAAAAGACTTATTCAGATGTACGTATGGTAGCTGCACCACCTTCTTCTGTTGGTAAATTTGGTGGCGAAACTGATAACTGGACATGGCCACGTCATACAGGAGATTTCTCAATGTTCCGTATTTACGCTGATGCTAAAGGTGAACCAGCCGATTATGATGCAAGTAATAAACCTCTTCAAACTAAAAAACACTTAGCAATCTCTATTAAAGGATTAGAAGAAGGAGATTATGCTATGATTATGGGCTTCCCTGGCAGTACAAGTCGTTACTTAACTGTATCAGAAGTAGAAGAGAGAATGGAGGCTTCTAATGAGCCTAGAATTACAATTAGAGGTGCACGCCAAGATGTATTGAAAAAAGAGATGAATGCTAGCGATAAAATTCGTATCCAATATGCCAATAAATATGCTGGCTCTTCCAATTATTGGAAGAACTCGATTGGTATGAATAAGGCAATCATTGACAATGATGTACTAGGAGACAAAACCAAACAAGAAGCACAGTTTGCACAATTTGCTAAAGAAAAAGGGCATGTAGATTATCAAAATGTAGTAACTAAGATCAATCATGTTGTAGAGCAAGAAAAGCCTATCGTATATCAGATGACAGTTCTTGTAGAATCATTCTTTAGTGGTGTTGAGTTTATCAGCCCTTCTTTTGTTTTCCAAGATTTAAGAAAAGCTCTTGAAGAAAAAGACAATCAAAGTGTAGATAGCTTAAAGTCACAAATTCGTGAAACATATGAAGCAATTCACAATAAAGATTATGATCATGAAGTAGACCGTAAAGTAGCTAAAGTCCTTTTCCCTCTTTACAAAGACTTGATAGAGGAATCTCTTCGTCCTGATATCTTTAAATTTATAGAAGAAAAGTATAAAGGTGATTTTGATAAATTTATTGATGAAATGTATGATAATTCAATCATGGCATCGAAAGATAATTTAGAGAAATTCTTATCTAAACCATCTATAAAGGCACTAGATAAAGATTTATCATTACGTTATTCTCAATCGGTGATTGATAAATACATTAATCTATCAGCTGCTGTTTCTACTTTCTCTGATGAAAAAGATCTTCTACATAAAACATATGTTAGAGGTTTATCAGAAATGAAATTACCAAAACCATCTTACCCTGATGCAAACTTTACCATTCGCTTAACGTATGGCAATGTGAAATCGTATAGTCCTAAAGATGGCATTTTCTACAACTACTATACAACAACAAAAGGTATTCTTGAAAAAGAAAATCCAGAAGATAGAGAATTTGTAGTACCTGGAAAACTGAAAGAACTGATCGTAAATAATGATTATGGAAGATATGCTCTTCCAAATGGGGATATGCCTGTGTGCTTCCTAACTACCAATGATATAACAGGAGGTAACTCTGGTAGCCCTGTATTAAATGCTCATGGAGAATTAATTGGTACTGCATTTGATGGAAACTGGGAATCATTAAGTGGTGATATCAATTTTGATGATGATTTACAGCGTTGTATTAATTTAGATGTTAGATATATTCTATTTATTCTAGAGAAACTAGGAGATGTGGGTTATCTGATAGATGAAATGACAATTGTTGAGTAATATTTTATACCTTAGAGGGTTAGAGGCGATGGCTTCTAACCCTTTTTTTATTTCTTATAAAAACTAAACTATGACAAAAAGAAAACTATTAGTTGCACTCCTGTCTATATGCTCTGTGGGAGCGTGGGCAGATGAAGGAATGTGGCTGTTACCTGATCTTAAAACTCAGAATGCGGCTACAATGTTAGAATTAGGTTTGGAAATACCTATTAATGATGTTTATGATGATTCTGCTATATCTTTAAAGGATGCTGTGGTTCATTTTGGACGAGGTTGTACAGGAGAAGTAATTTCTTCAAAAGGTCTTGTCTTAACCAATCATCATTGTGGATATGGCGCTATCCAAAAATTAAGTAGTGTTGAGCATGATTACCTTACAGATGGTTATTGGGCAAAAAATCAATCGGAAGAGCTTCCTTGCGAAGGTTTGACGATTACTTTTATAGATAAAATTTTAGATGTTACTCCTTTTGTAGAGTCTGAGCTCGCTAAAAACGAACAAGAGCGTAATCAAAATTTCTTATCTACCTCATTCTTAAATTCATTAGCTACTAAATTTGCTAAGGAAAATAAAATAAATGTAACTCCTTTTACTGAGATAGAATTAAGACCTTTTTATGGTGGCAATAGATATATGTTGTTTATTAAAACCGTCCATAAAGATATTCGAATAGTAGGAACACCTCCTTCTTCAATAGGAAAATATGGTGCTGATTCAGATAACTGGATGTGGCCTCGTCATACGGGGGATTTCTCGATGTTCCGTATTTATGCAAAAGCCGATGGATCTCCTGCGGAATATTCTGAATCAAATGTTCCCTTAACTCCCAAAAAACACTTATCAATTAGCTTAAAAGGCTTAGAAGGAGATCAGTTTGCTTTCTTGATGGGTTTTCCTGGTAGAAACTGGAGATATATGATCTCCGACGAAGTAGAAGAACGTATGGAAACTACTAACTATCTACGAAAAACAGTTAGAGGCAAACGTCTTGCAGCTTTAATGAGCGAAATGCAAAAAGATGATGCTGTACGTATACACTACGCAAGTAAGTATGCTGGCTCAGCTAACTATTGGAAGAATGCCATAGGTATGAATGAAGGTCTTATTAGACTAAAAGTGATTGATACAAAAAAAGCTCAACAAGAAGAACTTCTTGCTTATGGTAAGAAAATAGGAGATAGTAGCTACCAAAAAGCATTTGATGATATTAAATCTATTGTTTCTCAAAGAAGAGATGCTAAACTGCATAGCGAAGCTCTTTCAGAGTGCTTCATAGGAGGCTTAGATGTTACTCATATACCCTCTACAAAAGATTTGCTTGAGGATCTAAGTAATAAAAAGAAAAAGGCAATAAAGGAAGAAGTATCAGACTTAACAGTCAAAGTACAAAAATACTTTAAAGAGGTTCCTTATCCGTTGGTTGAAAAGAATGTGTTAAAAGAATTAATAGCTATTTATAAGGAAATAATCCCAGAAAATCAGCAAATAGATATTTTGACTTCACGCGATGTAAAATACAAAGGAGATAATGAAGCTTTAGTAAATGACATCTTTACTCATTCAATATTTAGTAATGAAGCCAATTTTAAGGCTTTTGCTGATAAGCCCTCTTTAGTACAATTAGAAAATGATCCTTTAATACGCTTTAAGAATCAAGTGTCTGAAAAGATCAGTGAGTGTAAAGAAGAAATGAAGCACGCTAACTTAGCGTATGATTTAGCTCACAAAGTTTGGGTTGGAGGAATGATGAAACTTCGTCAGGAAAATCATATTCCTATTTATCCTGATGCTAACTCAACAATACGTTTGACATATGGTAAAACACGAGGCTATGAACCAGCTGATGGTAAATGGTATGGATCATACACAACTTTAAAAGGAGTTATGGAAAAAGAAGATCCTACTAACTGGGAGTTCGTAGTACCTGCAAAGTTGAAAGAGCTATATGAAGCACAAGACTATGGTAGATATGCTAATTCTAAAGGAGAAATGCCTGTTTGCTTTATTATCGATACGGATAACACAGGAGGTAACTCTGGTAGCCCCGTAATGAATGGTAAAGGCGAATTAGTAGGTGTTGGCTTTGATAGAAATTATGAAGGCCTAACTGGAGATATTGCTTTCAGACCATCTTCTCAACGTGCTGCAACTGTTGATATTCGTTATGTTTTATTTATAGTAGATAAGTTTGCTGGGGCAAAACACATTATAGATGAATTAACAATCGTTGAATAGATTTGTGCATTCCTGCAAAAGCTATGGTGAACAAAGTATTTATTTCTGTGTTCTATATTGTAGTTTTTGCAGGAATTGCAATTCTAATGAAACATTGTAAACAGTAAAACTTAAGGATATGGAAAAATTTAATGAATTAATCAAATCAGATAGCCCCGTATTAATCGACTTTTTTGCAGAATGGTGTGGTCCTTGTAAAGCCATGATGCCAGTATTAGAAAAAGTAAAAGCTAGTATTGGAGAAAAAGCCAGAATCGTTAAAATTGATGTTGATAAATTTAATGAATTGGCAATGGAATACCATGTGCAAACTGTTCCAACCTTCATAATATTTAAAAATGGCGAATCACTGTGGAGACACTCGGGAATGATACCTGAGAAAGAGCTTAAAGCCATGATTGAACAATATATGTAATTCTTATAATGATGAAAAAATATTTAGCTTTAGTAGCCCTTGTTATACTAGGTGTAACAAGTTTTGCTTTCACAAAATCTTCTGCTATAGATGATGTTGATTCTACGGAACTGACAGATGCTAAGCCCAATAAAGTGAAGCAAATGGATAAGGATATGTTCCTTTCAGAAGTATTTGACTATAAAAATTCCAAAGAATGGGATTTTAAAGGAGATAAACCAGCAGTTATTGATTTGTATGCAGATTGGTGTGCTCCTTGTAGAATGATTGCTCCTATTATAAAAAATCTAGCAGAAGAATATGATGGAAAGGTAACCTTCTATAAAATAAATGTTGATAAAGAAAAAGAACTAGCTGCTTTGTTTAATGTAACAAGTATTCCTCTATTGGTGTTTATACCTAAGGACGGTCAACCTCAATTATTGCCAGGAGCCGCAGATAAAGCAACTTATAAAAAAGCAATAGACGAGTTTTTACTAAAATAACGTTATCCTATGATTGATTAAATTATGCGTTATTAAATTTAGATTATATAAATAGTGCAAAAGAGG
>NZ_DYYK01000192.1:0-13240 GCF_020741705.1 Bacteroides coprosuis | reverse complement strand
TAGCTACTATAAGAATCATTAATATAAAATCAAGACTTAAACTTAAAACATTCTAAATATAAAAATGTTTAACAGCCAATTTATATTCTTCTTTAGAATCTATGTTTTTTTTAATAAAAGGCAAGTGAAAGCTCAACAATTATTACAATTTAGTATTTATATGAGCTTAATTAATTATTTATCAGCTATAGTATAGAAAGAACAAAACTAAATGTTCTTTTTATTCTAAAATAGATATAGGTATACTACATCTATTCTAGCCTTAGCAATTACTTATCAGTTTTAGTATCAAAACACCAAACAGATGCTATAGTAACAGATTATAGGAGTAAAAAGAGGATAAAAGAGATTTTCTGAGAATGAATATATGCGTTTTTATCGCTAAAAATCTCCATAAATCAGTACTACTTCAAGAAGTAAAAAACTCACTCTGACACCGACATGAAGATATCATGTCGGTGTCATCGCATCATCATGTCGGTGTCATGATAAGAACATAAAAGTCACCTAATCTATATCAAGAGACTTTTTTTGTCATAAAAGCCTCTTAATTAGACTGAAACTTACTGCATGAGATCTAAAAGAATAAAAAGAGAATAAAGAACCCATAATAGCTCTTCCTTTCACTTTTAGATTCCCCAAAAAGTATTCTGCCGAAATGGGTAAATTGAATATTTATAAATTAACACCCATTTTCTGTTCGCGAAATGTTTAAATAAAAAAAGCTCCAATTTCACGTGAAATTGGAGCTTTTACTGAGGTACCTGGCAGATTCGAACTGCCGTGGATGGTTTTGCAGACCACTGCCTAGCCACTCGGCCAAGGTACCTTTTTGCTTTTGCGATTGCAAAGATAGAAAAGCTATTTCTTTTTATCAACTTTTTTCAATTTTATTTTTGGCTGAACAGAAGAACAGCACTTATTTCCATCCATCTTATCTTTTATAGTATCTCTTAAAGCACAACCTGTAGCGCAACTATCACAAGGGTTTTCATTCCTCTTAGTTCGCATAATAAATTTATATGTTTTATAGGCTACATACCCAAAACAAAGTATAAGTATGATAATTACAGCCCAATCTTGCCAGTTACTCATAAAAATAATCCTCCAATTTTATAAATCAAGAAAGACATTAACCATGCTAAAGCTGTGGTATAAGCTATGGTAAACAATGCCCATTTCCAACCACCTGCTTCTTGTTTCACGGCCACAATAGCTGCCACACAGGGGAAATACAATAAACAGAATATCATATAAGCATAAGCTACTAGAGGCGTAATACCCATACGTTCACCTAAATTTACACCCTCATCTTCTGCTCCATATAATACAGAAAGTGTACTTACTACAAGCTCTTTTGCTCCTGCTCCAGAAAGTAAACCTACACCCATTTTCCAATCAAACCCAAGAGGCTCCATTACTGGTTCAATAGCTTTTCCTATATAACTGATATAAGATTGTTCTTGCTGCTCTTGTACCGTATCAAAATCTCCTTTTGGATATGCACCCAAGAACCAAACTATTACAGAAGCTATAAGAATAATTGAACCCATCTTCTTTAAATACTGAGATCCTTTATCCCATGTATGACGAAGAATTGCTTTCATGGTAGGCATTCTATAAGGAGGTAATTCCATTACAAATGGGGTATTATCTCCTTTTACTAAAAATTTCGTAAATAGCTTTGCCATTATTATAGCCAAAACAATACCTATCAAATAAATAGAAAGTAACACCAATCCTCTATTACTTGGAAAAAATGCTCCGATTAAAACTAAATAGATCGGTAAACGAGCTCCACAAGACATTAAAGGATTCACTAAGATGGTAACAAGCCTATTTTTTCTATTTTCTATCGTTCTTGAGGCCATTATAGCTGGGACATTACATCCAAATCCCATTAGCAATGGAATAAAAGATTTACCATGTAAGCCCATTTTATTCATCAATTTATCCATTATAAATGCAGCTCTAGCCATATAGCCAGACTCTTCCATTAAGGATATAAAGAAATAAAGAATTAAGATATTTGGTAAAAAGACAATAACTCCTCCTACCCCAGCTATTATTCCGTCGATGAGCATATCTTTAAACACGCCATCAGACATATTTTCTCCAACAAGCACACCTAGCTGTTCTACTAACCATTCTATTCCTTCCATCGGGTATTCTCCCAATATAAACGTACAACTAAACATGATGTACATAAAGAGAATAAAAATAGGATAACCCCAGATTTTATGAGTAACCATAGAGTCGATCCATTCGGTAATTTTACGTGAAGGCTTAGCTCCTGTTTGCAAGGTTTGTTTTAGTAAACCTGATATAAAGTGGTACTTTGCATCAGTTATAGCCGACTCCGCATCCTCATCATATGCTTTTTCTATTTTGGTAGCTGCAACATTCCTTTTAGACAGAATTTCGTTTCCATTAGGAAGCTCTCGTACCATTTCCTCAAATTCAGGATCCGATTCAAGTAGCTTTATAGAAAGAAATCGAGTAGAATATTTGTGACGAATAGATTCATTCTCAGAAATTTCTCGCTTCACGGCATCAATACCATGCTCTATAATAGAACCATGATTAATGTGAATATGCTTAAATACTTTTTTCTGAAGTTTATGAGAGTCAGTGTAGTCTTCTATATGTTTTTCATGGGTAGACTCATCCACATATTTCTGGTGCCAATCAGATAATTGTTTTTGTACTTCTGGATAGATATTACCATGCCTATCCATAAAATCAGCTCCTTCATACAAATTAATAATAATATGAAAAAGATTATTTATACCCTTATTCTGACGACAAATAGTAGGTATCATAGGTACCCCTAACATTTTACTTAGTTTGAGATAATCTAGTTTATCTCCTCTAGCTTCCAACTCGTCATAAATATTAAGAGCTACAACCATTCGAACATTCATATCTATTAATTGGGTGGTTAGATATAAATTGCGTTCTAAATTGGATGCATCTACAACGTTTACAATAATGTCGGGAGTTTCTTCAACTAAATGTTGACGGACATACTTTTCTTCTGGTGTATATGCCGAAAGCGAATAAGTTCCAGGTAAATCAACTAGTTTGAATCGATATCCTTCAAATTCAAAATATCCTTCGTGTGCATCTACAGTTACACCACCATAGTTTCCTACCTTAGCGTGAGCACCTGATGCTATATTAAATAGTGAAGTTTTACCACAATTGGGATTACCTACTAATGCTACTTTAATTGTTCGGCGTTTACCTAAAGCTATTCTTTTAAGTTGTTCTTCTGAAAGTTTAATATCTTCATGAAGACCATCTAAAAACTCTTCATCTCCTAAGATTTTAATAGCTTCTTTTTCATTAACAACCTCGATCATCTCTGCTTCACTGCGTCTAAGTGAAACTTCATAGCCTAGAATACGATATTTGATTGGGTCTTTTAAAGGAGCATTTAATATAACTTCTACTGTTTTACCCTTTATAAAACCCATCTCAACTATACGTTTTCTAAATCCCCCATGACCTAATACCTTTACGATGACGCCCTTCTCGCCTGTTTGTAAATCGGATAAACGCATATATTAAATTTCTTTAGAGTGCAAATATAGGCTATTCTAACAGAGTAGCAAACTATTTAGACTGTTTTTAAATAGCAAAACAAAAGTTAAGTATTTCTATCAAAAGAAGTATCCAATTATTACCACCAAAAGTGTATATTTGCAAGTATGATAGAAGAGATTGTAACAAAGTATATTAAGGATAAAAACTTATTTACTAAAGCAGATAAAATCATCGTAGGACTAAGTGGCGGAGCTGATTCTGTTGCACTATTAATACTACTCAAAGACTTGGGTTACTCGTGTATTGCAGCACATTGTAATTTTCACCTCAGAGGAGAAGAAGCAGATCGAGATGAAAACTTTGTAGTACAACTTTGCAAAAACCTAGATATTAAACTTCGTTCTACTCATTTTGACACATATAAATATGCTGACGATCATAAACTTTCTATCGAAATGGCTGCTAGAGAGCTTAGATATAATTGGTTTGAGAAATTACGCAAGGAAGAGAATGCAACAAAAGTGGCTATAGCTCATCATAGGGATGATAATGTTGAAACTCTTTTATTAAACCTCATCCGTGGGGCTGGACTAAAAGGACTGACAGGGATTCAACCTAAAAATGGTAATATTGTTCGTCCATTACTCACGATATCGAGAAAAGAAATAGTGGGTTTTCTACAAAGCAGACAGCAAGATTTCGTAACAGATAGTACAAATTTAGAAGATGAATTCGCAAGAAATAAAGTGCGACTAAATATTATTCCTACAATGGAGCAAATAAACTCCGCCTGCCTCAATAACATTCAAAACACAATTGAATATTTAAATCAGGTTCAATTAATCTATGCTCAATCTATCTCAATCTCTATCAACCGCATTAAGTCCGAAAATATTATAGATTGTGGAAAATTACTAAAGGAAGTCTCCCCTGAAACTGTCTTATATGAGATTTGCTATCCACTAGGTTTTAACAGCAAACAAATTCAAGATATTTTTGAATCTATCTCAAGCAATGAAAGTAAAGAGTTCCATAGTGAACAATATTATCTAATAAAAAATAGAGATAGAATAATAATATATTCAAATGAAAGAGACCAAGAAGAATGTATAAAGCCTCAACTTCAATATACTGTAAAAACAATAGATAAAGACTTTAAGATACCAAAAACTAAAGATTATGCTGTTTTTGATGCTGATCTTATCAATAAAGAATCCTTAAGCATAAGGAAATGGAAACAAGGAGACTCATTTATTCCTTTTGGAATGATAGGGCGAAAAAACCTCAGCGATTTCTTTACGGACAATAAATTTACACTTGAAGAAAAGGAGAACCAATGGCTATTAATCCATAATCAGGATATTATTTGGATCATTGGTCAAAGAACTGATAACCGATATCGAGTAACAAAAGAGAGTAAAAGAGCATTAATCATAAGCCAGAAAGCTAAAAAAGGTTAAATAGGCAGGTTTTATTGATATAAAACTCTTATTTAGAAGAAGACAACGTGTTTTTTTCTTCTAAATATCGGGTTACCTAAATTATTTAACTATCTTTGTACTATTGAATAGCCAATCAAAGGCTTACCACATCAAAGGAAGCACTTTATATTGGTTTCCACTTCAATATAACATACCCCAACACATTTTTAATCTAGTAGCTTAACTTTGGTGCAAAATTAGGCGATGATATATCCCTATGACACTATTGCAAAAGCCCAAATATTAACCACTTACTATATTATATGTATAATATAATCCAATTGAACGACAAAAACTTGTCAGAACTCAAAGAAATAGCTAAAGAACTTGGAATTAAAAGAACTGATTCTTTCAAAAAAGAAGAGTTGGTTTATAGAATTCTTGACGAACAAGCAATTGCTGGTGCTTCAAAAAAAGTAGAAGCCGAAAAGCAAAAAGATGATCGTAACGACGACAAAAAGAAACGTACAAGAATCACTGTCAAAAAAGAGAATAAAGACAAAGTTATTTCTGCCAACAAAAAAGGAGAAACTTCTAGACCAGAAGGAGAAGATTCTACTGTAAGCAAACCGACATCTACCCCAAAAGAAAAAAACACACCTACTGCCGAAAAAAAAGCAGAAGTTAAGAAAGGCGCTGAAGCCCCCAAAAAGGAAACTGAAGCTCCTAAAAAACGTAAGCCAGGACGCCCTCGTAAAACTGCAGCAGAGAAAGCTAAAGAAGCCGAAGCTAAAGCAAAAAAAGCAGCACCTGCAAGTGCAAATAAGGATAAAGTAGAAACCAAAGAAACTACTCCACCTAAGAAGCAAGAAGAAAAGAAAGAAGTAAAAGAGGTAAAACCTGCAACTGCTCCCGAAAAAAAAGAGGTTAAAAAGATAGAACCAGCTTCTAAAAAAGAAGAAAAGAAAGAGGAAAAAGTAGAAGCAAAGAAAATAGAGGTAGATCCTAGTGAAGACTTTATCCCTATCGAAGATATTGCTAGAAAACCAGCTTCAAAGATGGAAACAATTATTTCAACTCCTGAAATAACACCTCCTCCTACAAATCAAAAAAACGCTCCTAAGCAAAAGTCTAATCCTTCAGATAATAAGCAACGTCAATCTAATAAAGATAATCGTAACGATAAAAGGAACGACAATAGAAACGACAACCGTAATGATAATAAACAATACGAGTTTGACGATATCTTAAAGGGTTCTGGAGTGTTAGAAACCATGCAGGATGGATATGGGTTCCTTCGTTCATCAGATTATAACTACCTATCCTCACCTGATGATATTTATGTATCACAGTCGCAGATTAAACTATTTGGACTACGCACAGGAGATGTAGTTGAAGGAGTTATTCGTCCACCCAAAGAAGGTGAAAAATATTTCCCTCTTGTCAAAGTAGAGATGATTAATGGAAGAGAACCTGCTTTTGTACGCGATCGTATCAGCTTTGATCATTTGACTCCATTATTCCCTGATGAGAAATTTCAACTTTGCAAAGGAAATTCTTCAGATTCAATGTCTGCTCGTGTAGTAGATTTATTCTCTCCTATCGGAAAAGGACAACGTGCCTTAATTGTAGCACAACCTAAGACTGGTAAGACTATTCTACTTAAAAATATAGCTAATGCTATCGCTGCAAATCATCCCGAAGCTTATATGATTATGCTTCTTATTGACGAACGTCCAGAAGAGGTAACAGATATGGCTCGAAGTGTAAATGCAGAAGTTATTGCATCTACTTTTGATGAACCAGCAGACCGCCATGTAAAGATTGCAGGTATCGTTTTAGAAAAAGCAAAACGTATGGTAGAATGTGGTCACGATGTAATAATCTTCTTAGACTCAATTACAAGACTAGCAAGAGCATATAATACTGTAGCACCAGCTTCAGGAAAAGTGTTATCTGGAGGTGTAGATGCCAATGCGCTACACAAACCTAAACGCTTCTTTGGTGCAGCTCGTAATATTGAAAATGGAGGTTCTTTAACTATTATAGCAACAGCTCTTATTGATACAGGTTCAAAAATGGACGAAGTTATTTTTGAAGAATTTAAAGGTACTGGTAATATGGAACTTCAATTAGATAGAAACTTATCTAACAAACGTATTTATCCAGCCGTTAACATTGTTGCTTCAAGTACTCGTAGAGAAGATCTTCTTCAAGATAAAACAACTCTTGATCGCATGTGGATTTTACGCAAGTATTTATCGGACATGAATCCTCTAGAAGCAATCGAGTTTGTTAAAAAGCAAATGGAAAACACTAGAAATAATGAAGAGTTTTTAATGAGCATGAATAGCTAAAACAAAAACATCTCTAAAATAGTTATTGTAAGGTAGTATAGAATTCTATACTACCTTTTTTCATTTCTTAAATCTGTCTTAAAGAGAATTAAAAACGAATATTTTATGAATAAATAATAGTATCTTTGCGCATTCTTTAAAATTGCACTATATGTTATATACGAATCGAGACATCTGGAAGGTCAGTTATCCAATCCTGCTAAGCCTTTTTGCACAGAATATTATAAATGTTACAGACACTGCTTTTCTAGGAAGAGTTAGTGAAGTAGCTATTGGTGCTTCAGCAATGGGTGGTCTGTTTTATATCTGTATATTTACCATTGCTTTCGGTTTTAGCACTGGATCTCAGATAGTAATAGCCAGAAGAAACGGAGAAGGTAGATTCTTCGAAGTTGGTCCGGTAATGATTCAAGGTATAATATTCCTCTTAGGAATGGCATTACTACTGTTTGGACTAACCAAAGCTTTTGGTGGTGACATCATGCATATACTAGTGAAATCTCCAGATGTGTATAGTGCTACTATGGAGTTTTTGGATTGGCGTATTTATGGCTTCTTCTTTTCCTTTATAAATGTCATGTTTAGAGCTTTCTATGTAGGCATAACAAGAACAAAAGTAATGACTTTGAATGCTATATTTATGGCTCTTACTAATGTTATATTAGACTATGGATTAATTTTTGGCAATTTCGGATTGCCTGCATTAGGTATTAAAGGCGCAGCTATAGCATCTGTTTTAGCAGAAGCAACATCTATTTTATTCTTTATCATTTATACCTATGCTACAGTTAATTTCAAGAAATATGGTCTTACCAATTTACGCCATTCTTTTAACCCCAAGCTCTTAGGTAGAATTCTAGAAATATCATCATTTACAATGTTACAATACTTCTTGTCTATGTCTACCTGGTTTGTATTCTTCGTAGCTGTTGAGAGATTAGGAGAACATCAACTAGCCATAGCAAATATTGTAAGGAGTATTTATGTAGTACTATTAATACCCGTTAATGCCCTATCTACCACGGCCAATAGTTTGGTAAGTAATCTAATTGGAGCAGGGGGTATAAAAGATGTGCCTAGACTAGTATGGAAAATAGCTAGAGTCTCGTTTCTGATAATGGCGATACTCACTACATTAGCCTTTTTGTTTCCCAAAGCCATATTATCTATCTACACAGATAGCACAGCCATTATAGATGGCTCTGTACATTCCATTTATGTGATAATAATAGCTATGCTTATTGGGTCTGTTGCCAACATTATATTTAGTGCCATTTCTGGAACAGGGAATACTCGTTCTGCATTATGGCTAGAAATAATAACGATCACTGTATATACACTATACATTGGTACTGTAGGACTTGGATTTAAAGCTCCTGTAGAAATTTGCTTCACAACAGAAATCGTATATTACGGAATGATATTTATTGTAAGTTACCTTTATTTCAAAAAAGGAAATTGGCAAAACAAAAAGATATAAATACAAGAGTTTTTCGTACATTTGTAACATTAGTACAGAGAGTTGTGAAATCATAAACAAAAACTGAAATACAAGATCATATATGTTCGATAATTTAAGTGAAAGACTAGAAAGGTCGTTCAAATTGCTTAAAGGTGAAGGAACCATCACCGAAATTAATGTTGCAGAAACATTAAAGGATGTACGTAGAGCATTATTAGACGCCGACGTAAACTACAAAGTCGCTAAGAAATTTACAGATACTGTTAAAGAAAAAGCTTTAGGACAAGATGTTCTAACTGCAGTTAAACCAAGCCAATTAATGGTTAAAATCGTCCATGACGAGTTAACTCAATTAATGGGTGGAGAAACAGCAGACTTTGATGTTCAAGGTAAACCAGCTGTTATATTAATGTCTGGACTACAAGGTTCTGGTAAAACCACTTTTTCTGGTAAACTTGCTAAGTTATTAAAAACTAAAAAGCATAAATCTCCTCTTCTTGTAGCTTGTGACGTTTATCGCCCTGCTGCAATAGACCAATTAAAAGTTTTGGGAGAACAAATTAATGTTCCTGTTTATGCAGAACCCGATAGTAAAGATCCTGTAAAGATTGCCCAAAACGCAATACAAGAGGCTAAAGCCAAAGGCAACGATATTGTAATCATTGATACCGCGGGTCGTCTTGCTATTGACGAACAAATGATGAACGAAATTGAATCAATTAAAAAGGCCATTAATCCAAATGAGGTTCTTTTTGTAGTTGACTCAATGACTGGTCAGGACGCAGTAAATACGGCAAAAGAGTTTAATGAAAGATTAAACTTTGATGGCGTTGTCTTAACTAAACTTGATGGTGACACACGTGGTGGTGCTGCTTTATCGATTCGTACTGTAGTAAACAAACCAATTAAGTTTGTAGGAACAGGAGAAAAGCTAGAGGCAATTGATCAATTCCACCCTTCTCGTATGGCTGATAGAATCTTAGGAATGGGTGATATTGTTTCACTTGTTGAAAGAGCTCAAGAGCAATACGACGAAGATGAAGCAAAAAAACTTCAAAAGAAGATTCAAAAGAATCAATTCGATTTTAACGACTTCCTCTCTCAAATACATCAAATTAAAAAGATGGGGAATCTTAAAGAGCTTGCTGCCATGATTCCAGGTGTAGGAAAAGCAATTAAAGACATCGATATCGATGATAATGCTTTCAAAAGTATTGAGGCCATTATATTCTCTATGACACCTGCCGAAAGAACAGACCCAGCTCTTATCAACGGCACACGCCGTAAAAGAATTGCTGATGGTAGTGGTACCACTATTCAAGAAGTGAACAGACTACTTAAACAGTTTGACCAAACTCGTAAAATGATGAAAATGGTAACTGGTGGTCCTAGTAAGTTTGCTCGCTTTATGCCTAAAATGAAATAAAAACAAGTAGAACTTATTACTAAACTATATACTATGACACTTATTGATGGAAAAGCAGTTTCGACGCAAATAAAAAAAGAAATTGCTGAGGAAGTAAAAGAAATAGTTGCAAAGGGTGGTAAACGCCCTCATCTTGCTGCAATTCTTGTAGGACATGATGGAGGTAGTGAAACTTATGTTGCATCTAAAGTAAAAGCTTGTGAAGCCTGTGGCTTTAAATCATCACTGATTCGATATGAAGAAGACGTTACAGAAAAAGAACTTCTTCAAAAGGTAGAAGATTTAAATAAAGATGCTGATGTAGATGGATTCATCGTTCAGCTACCTTTACCAAAACATATCTCTGAACAAAAAGTGATTGAAGCTATTGATTACCGGAAAGATGTAGATGGCTTCCACCCCATCAATGTAGGTCGATTATCTATTGGATTACCTTGCTATATATCTGCAACTCCAAATGGGATCTTAGAGTTACTCAGAAGATATAAAATTGAAACTTCGGGTAAAAAATGCGTCGTTTTGGGAAGAAGCAATATTGTAGGTAAACCTATGGCTGCTCTCATGATGCAAAAAGCATATCCTGGCAATGCTACAGTAACTGTATGCCACAGTCGTACAGCAAACATTGCAGAAGAATGTAAAACAGCAGATATCATTATTGCAGCTCTTGGACAACCAGAGTTTGTAAAAGCAGAAATGGTTAAAGAAGGAGCAGTAGTTATTGATGTAGGTACAACAAGATTACCTTCTACTAAAACTAAATCTGGATTCAAACTTCATGGAGATGTCGATTTCGAGAATGTTGCACCCAAATGCTCATTTATAACTCCAGTTCCAGGAGGGGTTGGTCCGATGACAATTGTTTCACTAATGCGAAACACGCTCCTTGCAGGGAAAAAAGAGATATACAAATAAATTAATAAAAGAGGGAGACGTTAAGCCTCCCTCTTTCAATTTACACCTATATGCGAAAAGCATCTCTATACCTTAGCTTATTCTTTATCTTCTTTTCAAGTTGCCAGCTTAAAAAGCAGAATAACCCAACTTCAACCGTAATACCTGCTGATTCAATAATAACGCATATCAATGATACAATTACTTTATTGTTTGTAGGCGATGTTATGCAACATAAAGCCCAATTAGAAGCTGCTCAGACTAAAAAAGGATTTGATTATTCTTCATATTACCAATATGTCAAGAAAGAAATTCAATCATCAGATATTTCAACATGTAATTTAGAAACACCGATAGGTGCTCCACCATACGCAGGGTATCCGATGTTCTCTGCACCATCAGAGTTCGCCCAAGAAATAAAAAGCACAGGCTTTAATCTAATTCTAACCGCCAACAATCATTGTGTCGATAGACACGCCAAAGGACTAAGACGCACTATTGAGGTTCTTGATAGTTTGGATTTAAAACATTTAGGTACTTATATAAATAAAGACGAGCAAGAAAAAAATCATCCCCACTACATTTCTATCAATAATAAGAAAATAGCTTTTCTTAACTATACTTATGGAACAAATGGCATTGGCATACCTGATCCTTTTGTAGTCAATTTAATTGACACTATTCAGATTAAGCAAGATCTAGAAAAGGCTAAGATTAATCAATCAAATGCCATTATTGTATGCATCCATTGGGGAGAAGAATATGTAACCTCGTCCAACAAACAACAAAAGAAGTTAGCTAATTGGATGATAAAAAATGGAGCAGATCATATTATTGGTGCACATCCCCATGTCATCCAACCTATCAAAATATATAAAGATAGCGTCAATCAAAAACAGCACATAGTAGCATACTCCTTGGGTAATTTCATTTCTAATATGTCACAAATAGACACTGATGGTGGAATGATTTTAAAACTAAAATTATTCGGAAATCAAAAACAAATGGATAGCGAAGTATCTTATTCATTGGTATGGACAGGCAGACCTTCTATTACTGGAGAAAAAAACTATATTCTTTTTCCTATTTCTCACGAAAAAGATTCTTTGAACTCATTTAGCTATAACAAACTGAGTATCTTCAAACAAAGGGCTCAGAAGGTGATGCAAGCGAATAGTCCTCAAGTAAAATATTACGATTTTTAGTAAAATAAATCTATTAATTATTTGCAGATTAAAACTAAAGCCTTATCTTTGCAACGCATTTGAGAAACAAACATACTCAATGCAAACAAAGTCAAAATGGTGACTATAGTTCAGTCGGTTAGAGCGTCAGATTGTGGTTCTGGATGTCGTGGGTTCGAATCCCACTAGTCACCCCAAAAGAGAGATAAATTTATCTCTCTTTTTTTATGCTCAAATTTTGCATCCTCCCGATTAAGGAAAAGAACTCTTCTAGTAAAATCAGAGACTCTCTTAGAGTAATATTTTGAAAATCTTGTATAACTTTTGTTTTACAACAAAAATAATCTTTTTGATACCCCTATTTTTGCAGGTAATCGATTATTTCTAAAAAAAGAAATTACGGAATCGGCTGCATATGCTAATAATCAAATTACAGCTACATAAGAATGATCAGAAAGGCTAATACTTATCGTAAGTATATAAATTAGGAAAGCAAAATAATCATGATGCATTTAAACAGATATTTATAAAGAATTACTCTTTAATAACTATCGAATTAAGACTCATATGCATGAGGAACAAACTTAAGATCACCCAGACCTTACAACAACATACCTTAGTCAAAGCATCATCATGTCGGTGTCATGACATCAACATGGTCTAGTCATAAATATCTCCATCATCAGATAAAACACTCTATAATAAAGACAAACAGCTTTTTATTGGACAACCTTTCTTAGCAAGAGTATTTCATAAGAATATCAAGATTTAAAGCCCAAGAAAAGGACTGATACCAAGAACCCATCTCCAATATCTTAATGGATCACCTGCAAAAGCAGGGGGGAAACATGAAAAAGATTATCTTTGTAGAAAAAACAAAAGCTATGCAAGATTCTCAAATGTTACTCGAAGTAGTTCGCTTAATTTTACCAGAAGAGTTCCTTACT
>NZ_DYYK01000191.1:0-10917 GCF_020741705.1 Bacteroides coprosuis | reverse complement strand
GACTTTTGTTTTATTTGCTTTGTGATCTTTATTGAAGTAGGAGGTTACTCTTCGCTTTAGGTTTTTTGCTTTCCCTACGTATATGATTTTATCTTTGTCGTCAAAGTATTGATAAATGCCCGGTGTCTCTGGTAAGCTACTTACTAGAGTTTTTAGGTAAATCTCTCTCTTTAGTTTATCTTCCTTTGTCTCTTTTTGAACATTCATTGTTCCACGTGTAACATATTTGTTAATAACTCACTTCTTAGCATATACAACAAACGCCACGAAGTGTGGCGTTTGTAAAGTTATAATTTAAAGTGATAAAACCGTATCTATTTCTAAATCTTTCGGGAAGCCCTTCCTTCCTTCTAGTTTTTTTAATTCAATGATAAAGTTTACCATAGTCTGTTTAGGCTTGAGTTGATTGACTAGTTTTATTGCCGCCTTCATAGTGCCACCTGTAGCAAGAAGATCATCATGAACAAGAACTACGTCATCTTCCGTCAAAGCGTCTTTGTGCATTTGGATAATATCCGTTCCATATTCTTTTTTGTAACTTTCTTCAATCGTTTCTGCAGGAAGTTTTCCAGGCTTTCTTATGGTGACAAATCCTGCACCCAATCTAGTTGCTAAAATAGGACCCATAATAAAACCTCTTGATTCAATTCCTACCACTTTTGTAATGCCTTTGTCTTTATACATTTCGTATAAAATATCTCCTAAACATTCTAAAGCCTCTGCGCTTTTGAAAAGGGTAGTTATATCGTAAAAAAGAATACCCTCTAGAGGGAAGTCTTTTACGGTTCTAATTTCTTTGATCAATTCTTCTTTAGTCATTTTTGATTTTTTTGTTATTGTGTTATTTGTTCCACGTGTAACATTCATTTTCTTACTAGAACTAAAAGTACATTTATATCACTAGGGGATACACCTGGGATGCGACTTGCTTGTGCAATATTCTCAGGGTCTATTTTCTGAAGCTTTTCTCTAGCCTCAAAAGACAGTGAATGGATTTGGCTATAATCAAATTTACCTCTTATTTTTATGTTTTCCAATCTTTTTGTCTTTTCTGCAATTAGCTTTTCTCTTTCTATATATCCACTGTATTTAACTAAGATCTCAGCAGCTTCAATTATTTCTTCTCTTCTACCTTTGATCTTATCTAATTCTTCTTTAAATGCGGGAATGGAATCTTGTATATTCTCAAAAGTAATTTGTGGTCGAGTTAATACTTCAATTAGTTTGCAACCATGTTTTAATGATGTTGTTCCTAGCTTTTCTAGTGCTTCATTGATGTAAGCAGGTTTGACTGAGTAGTTATTTGCAAACTCTAAAATACGATCAATTTGTTCTTTTTTACTACTGTATAAATTATACCTTTCACGAGAAGCTAATCCTAAATCCCAAGCTTTAGGAGTTAATCTCATATCGGCATCATCCATCCTCAGAAGAATTCTATATTCTGCCCTTGAGGTAAACATACGATAGGGCTCATCAACGCCTTTAGTAACAAGATCATCAATTAATACTCCGATATAGGCCTCGTCTCTACCTAAGATGAATTCTTTCCCACCATGGCAGTTAATGTGTGCATTAATTCCCGCGATTAACCCTTGACCTGCTGCTTCTTCATACCCAGTAGTACCATTTACCTGTCCTGCAAAGAATAAGTTCTTTATTACCTTAGATTCAAGAGTGTGGGTTAGTTGAGTCGGATCAAAAAAATCATATTCAATAGCATACCCAGGTCTGTAAACATGGACATCTCTAAATGCAGGAATCTGGCGTAAAGCTTTAAGTTGAATATCCATTGGCAGAGAAGATGAGAAACCATTTAGATACATCTCATTTGTGTTTACACCTTCAGGTTCTAAGAATAGTTGATGCTTCTCTTTGGTAGGGAAGTTTACAATTTTAGTTTCTACGCTTGGACAATAGCGTGGCCCGATACTTTTAATCTGTCCGTTATAAAGAGGAGAGTCTACCAGTCCTTTTCTCAATGTTTCGTGAGATTCAGGAGTAGTGTAACAAGTCCAACAAGGGAGTGCGTCTAGGTGCCTTTTTCCAGTGTCCATAAAGGAGAACTTATGAAAGTCATCATCGCCTTCTTGTGGCTCCATATCTTCAAAGTGAACACTTCTTGAATCAATACGCACAGGAGTACCTGTTTTCATTCTGTCAAATCGAATGCCATAGCTATTAATAGACTCTGTTAGATAGTAACTAGCAGGTTCAGCCATACGACCACCAGGTAGTTGAGTTTTACCAACATGCATGAGTCCATTTAAGAATGTTCCTGCAGTAATTATTATAGACTTAGCATAGAAAGTTGCTTCCCATAGAGTGTTTACACCTATAACTTGGCCATCTTTTATTATTAGATCTTTAACGCTGTCTTGCCAGATGTCAAGGTTGTCTGTAGAATCGAGCACTTCTCTCCATTCCCAAATGTATTTATTTCTGTCGCACTGTGCTCTGGGGCTCCACATTGCAGGCCCTTTTGAACGATTGAGCATACGAAATTGGATAGCAGTTCTATCTGTTATTAATCCCATTTCTCCTCCCAGTGCATCAATTTCTCTTACTATTTGTCCTTTAGCTATCCCTCCGATAGCTGGATTGCAGCTCATTTGTGCAATCTTATTCATATCCATTGTTATTAGGCATGTTTTAGAACCTAGGCGAGCAGCTGCAGTTGCAGCTTCACAGCCAGCATGTCCAGCGCCTATAACAATTACGTCATATTTAAATTCCATCTGAAAATCTAGTTTAAATCAGTACACTAAACGTACCTGTTGAATGTTTTTTAAAAAGAGGAGATATGTGCAATTCTTTTATAAATTGTTAGAGCTTCGTTTTCAGCTTGTTCCATAATTTCTCTTTCTCCTGGCCCTTTATCATTTATACCACAGAGGTGTAATATACCATGAATAAGGGTTCTGTGTAGCTCTTCATTATAGGGCGTGTTGAATTGCTCGGAATTGGTTTTTACCGTGTCTAAACTGATAAATAAATCTCCCGATATAATATTCCCTTTACAATAATCAAAAGTAATAATGTCTGTGTAGTAGTCGTGTTGAAGATATGTGCGGTTGACCTCTAAAATTTTCTCATCAGAGCAAAAGATATAAGCTATCTCTCCAGCTCTTCTTTGATATTTAGTGGCTACTTCTTTTATCCATTCCTGGATAAGTTTCTCATTAATAATGGGCATTTCTACCCCTTCAGTATGGTAAGTAATAATCATAGTGATAAATGCAATTTGTTGAAAACAACCCCAAGACATTTTACCCTATGGCTTTGTTTTCGTACAAATTTAGGAATAACTTTTCGTTTGTGATTGCTTTTTAACTTATTTTGCTTTAAACCGACCTTTAAACGGCATATTATTATTATCTTTTAAAAGCTTTACACCTTGATTTACAAACAGTAATGTGCAAATAGAACTTACTGGAAAGTGTTTGAATAACCTGAAGTAAATAAATTTAGCTGGTACTTGCCAACGTTTTAACTGGGTAATATGTTTTTAGTTAAACTCCGGCTTAAATGTATATTCTTTTATACCTTTGTTTGGGATAAATTAATTAGAATGGAAGAAAATTTTGATATAAGAGATCACCAGCTAACCACTCGTGAAAAGGAATTTGAGAATGCTTTGCGTCCTCTTTCTTTTTCTGATTTTAATGGTCAAGATAAGGTGGTTGAGAACTTAACTATATTCGTAAAGGCTGCCCGTTTGAGGGCTGAAGCTTTGGATCATGTCCTCCTTCATGGACCTCCTGGTTTGGGTAAAACAACCCTATCAAATATTATTGCAAATGAATTAGAAGTAGGCTTTAAAGTTACATCAGGTCCAGTATTAGATAAGCCTGGAGATTTAGCTGGTGTTTTGACAAGCTTGGAGCCTAATGATGTCTTGTTTATTGATGAAATACATCGATTGTCTCCAGTGGTAGAAGAGTATTTGTATTCTGCTATGGAAGATTATCGTATCGATATCATGATAGATAAAGGACCTTCAGCTAGAAGCATCCAACTTGAGTTAAATCCTTTTACCTTGGTTGGGGCAACGACTAGAAGTGGGTTGTTGACAGCACCTCTTCGTGCCCGTTTTGGAATTAATCTTCACTTAGAATATTATGACGATGATGTATTAACTACTATTATTAAACGATCTGCAGCTATATTAGACGTTCCTTGTGATGATCAAGCTGCTGCAGAAATTGCATCTCGCAGTAGGGGTACCCCACGTATTTGTAATGCTTTACTTAGACGAGTACGTGATTTTGCACAAGTGAAGGGTGATGGCTCTATAGATATTAAAATAGCTCAATATGCACTTGAGGCTTTAAATATTGATAAATATGGCTTGGATGAAATAGACAACAAGATTCTTTGTACTGTTATCGATAAGTTTGATGGTGGTCCTGTGGGACTAACTACTATTGCTACAGCTTTAGGTGAAGACCCAGGAACTATTGAAGAGGTATATGAGCCTTTTTTAATAAAAGAAGGTTTTATAAAACGTACTCCTCGTGGAAGGGAAGTAACACCTCTTGCTTATAAACATTTAGGAAGAGAGCTTCAATCAAAACAACAATCTCTATTTTAGACTTTAGCACAAACCGGATAAATGACTAATCAATCAAAATTAGGTGTTCCTAAAAATGACGGTAAGAAACTAGTGAAAGATATCATGATTTATGGAGTGAGCAGCATCGTGGGTCGCTTCCTGAATTATCTCCTAGTTCCTTTATATTCTTATAAAATGCCTGTTGAAA
Source organism: Bacteroides coprosuis (assembly GCF_020741705.1). Taxonomy (NCBI): domain Bacteria; kingdom Pseudomonadati; phylum Bacteroidota; class Bacteroidia; order Bacteroidales; family Bacteroidaceae; genus Bacteroides; species Bacteroides coprosuis. The sequence goes on along the minus strand of NZ_DYYK01000191.1, from coordinate 6,154 downwards.
GTGGGAGCTACGGCGTGGTGTCTAATATGTATGCACTTATAGCTCTTCTGCTGGTCATTCTAACTTATGGAATGGAAACAGGTTTCTTTTACTATGCCAACAAACAAAAAGAAAATCCAAAGAAAGTATTCTCTACTATTCTGATTGCAGTGGGCGTAACTTCTCTAGTCTTTGTTTTACTTTGTTTGTTAAACTTAGATTCTATAGCCCATCTATTGGAGTATGATGCTCACCCAGAGTACCTGGGTATGATGATGATTGTGGTGGCTATGGATGCTTTTATGAGTATCTTATTTGCATACTTAAGGTATAAGAATAGACCTATTAAGTTTGCTGGAATAAAACTCTTTTTTATTGGATGTAATATCATACTGAATTTATTCTTCTTGGTATGGGTTCCTTATTTGCAACCATTGGCTCCCGATTTATTTACTTGGTATGATCCACAATACTTAGAAAGATACGTATTTGTTGCCAATTTAATAGCAACATCTATGCAGTTATTATTCTTTATTCCAGAGTTAAAAGGAATGGAGTATATTTTTGATAAAGCATTATTTAAGAGAATTTTTAAGTACTCATTCCCTGTTCTTATTTTAGGCGTAGCAGGTGTTTTGAGTCAGACTTTTGATAAAATAATATTTCCTTTAGTATATCCAGATGCAGACAAAGGTTACGTAGAATTGGGTATTTATGGAGCCACGAGTAAGATTGCAATGATAATGGGTATGTGTACACAAGCATTTAGATATGCTTATGAACCTTTTGTGTTTAGTAAAAATAGAGAAGGAGATGGAAGGCAAACGTATGCAGAGGTAATGAAATTCTTTCTCATCTTTACATTGCTCGGCTTTTTAGGTGTCGTTTTTTATATGGACATTATACGTTATATTATTCAGCCTGGATATTGGGAAGGACTTCGTGTTGTGCCTATCGTAATGGTGACAGAGATATTGATAGGAGTCTTCTTTAATCTAGCTTACTGGTATAAACTAATTGAGCAAACTAAGTGGGGCGCTTATTTCTCTATAATAGGTTGCGTAATTATTATTGTTCTTAATCTGCTATGGATTCCAAAATATAGCTATATGGGCTGTGCTTGGGCAGGAGTAGTAGGGTACGGTGTGATGACGTTATTGTCTTATATTGTAGGACAGAAGAAAAATCCAATCCCTTACAACTTGAAGGAAATAGGCATCTATATCGGTTTGGCTTTCGTACTTTATCTTTTAGGAACTCAAATAGAAATAGAAAATTTCTATTTAAGAATGCTATATAGAACAATATTGATATTATTATATGTAACTTATGTAGTTAAAAAGGATTTGCCGTTGGCAAGAATACCTATTATTAACCGTTTTATTAAGAAGTAAATATGAGTACTGATAAAAGAAATGTATTTGCGGTTAGATCTTTTGTAAAAGAATATTTAGATCTACACAAGGATAAAGACAATGAACAGCTCACCGTAGAGAGTATTCGTAAAGGAGTCAGTTTTAAGGGTGCAAATCTATGGATTTTGATATTTGCTACATTCATGGCCTCTTTAGGTTTGAATGTAAACTCTACCGCTGTAATTATTGGTGCTATGCTTATTTCCCCTTTAATGGGACCCATTATGGGGATAGGACTAGCTGTAGGTATAAATGATTTTGAGTTAATGAAACGCTCTTTCAAGAGCTTTTTAATTACGACAGCATTTAGTGTAGTAACGTCAACAGTATTCTTTTTATTATCGCCTTTAGCAGAGGCTCAATCTGAACTGCTAGCGCGTACGTCACCAAATATTTATGATGTTTTTATTGCTTTGTTTGGTGGACTTGCTGGAGTAGTAGCTTTGTCAACAAAAGAGAAAGGGAATGTGATACCTGGTGTGGCTATTGCTACAGCACTTATGCCTCCTTTATGTACAGCTGGTTATGGGTTAGCTACAGGTAATCTCGCTTTTTTCTTAGGTGCATTTTATCTTTATTTTATAAATTCTGTGTTCATATCAGTAGCAACTTATTTGGGTGTTCGAGTGATGCACTTTAGGGCAAAAGAGTTTGTTGATAAATCTAGAGAATTAAAGGTGCGTAAATATATTGTTTTCATAGTGGTTGCTACTATGGTACCTGCGATCTATTTAACTGTAGGGATTATTAAAGAAACTGTATTTAAGGGTGCTGCTACGCGATTTATTACGGAAGAACTTACGTTTGATAATACTCAAATTATTAACCGGTCGATAGGGCAGAATGATTCTACTAAACAGAAAGAAATTCGTGTTGTGTTAATTGGAGCTGAAGTACCTGAAGCCTCTATAAATATAGCTCGCCAAAGAATGCCAAAATATAAGTTAAATGACGCTCGTTTAGTTGTTATACAAGGGATGAATGAATCTGCACCCGACATGAAGTCAATTAAAGCCTCTTTGATGGAGGATTTCTATAAAGACAACCAAATGAAGCTGCAAGATCAACAAGTGAAGATAGAGAGTCTTGAAGGGGCTATAGCCAAGTATAAAGAGTATAGTTCACTAAGTTCTAAAATTGCACCCGAATTAATGGTTCTTTATCCTTCCGTGAAGAAGATCTCTATATCTGAAACTGTAGAAGTAGATGTGAAGACATTGAAGCCCGATACAGTAACACTTGCTATTTTAAATTTGAATAAGGAGCTCGATAAGGAAGAGAAAATCAAATTAGAAGATTGGCTTAAAACAAGAGTCGGAGCTAAGAAGTTTAGATTAATACTTGAGTAGATTTACGAGTATCTCAATGATTAAAACAAGAAGGACACCTATCTAGAATTTTAGATAAGTGTCCTTTTTATTTTAGTCTATAATAATGTTCAATTACCTTTTTAGAATAATCACTAATACAGCGGATATGAATAGGATGATACCTATGGCTATCTGTAGTGTGAAGATTTCATTAAAGAATATAAGTCCTACTGTTATTGCTGTTACAGGTTCCATTGCTCCTAAAACAGATGTAATGGTAGATCCTATTCGTTTTATAGCTTGAATGAGAGCTAAGTTTGAAATAATAGTTGGTATAATAGCGAGTAGTAGGAGTGACCCAAAGGATTTCCATGAGGGAATGGGTTGTACTCCCGAGAATAAAGATATTCAGTAAATAAAATAATACCTCCAAACAAGAATACATAGAAAGTAAGTTTTAATCCACTCATTTGTATGTTTACTTTATTGACTGCTACTAAGTATGATGCATATCCTAATCCCGATATGAGAACAATTACGATACCCGACAAAGATAGTTGAGTTTCTTTACTCCCACTAATTGATAAAAGTGCAACCCCAATGATGGCTATGATGATTGCCAAAATACGCCAATTTGATTTTTTCTCCTTGTAAAGGATCATCATTAGTATTGTAGTGAATACAGGATACATAAAATGTATTGCTGTGGCTACACCGCTAGAGATCAAATGATATCCCAAAATAAAAATAAAGAAGAGATATCATAAAAAACGGCGAGGAGTAACAGTGACGGGAGGTCTTTCATCTTTATTCTAAGTGATATACCTTTTCCCATAAGTATGAGAGCTAATACAGTACAAGCAAAAATAAATCTATACAAAAGTATAGATGGAAACTGCATTCCCTCTGCTATTACAGGCAGAGTAAATAAAGGTATTAATCCAAAAGTAGATGAGGATAATAAACCATATACAAATCCAGTAACTGTTTCTTTAGTCATTTTAGTAGTGCATATTATATGAAATGCAAATATATGTAAAATACTTTACTAAATATTTCAATTTTCTATTTTGAGTTTTTGTAAGGTAATCAAAATTTATGGGAAGAAAAAAGGAGGAACTATACTTAGCTCCTCCTTCTTTTGTAAAATTATTTTTGGAATCTTCTGGCCCAACCCTCTTCGCTAAAATTGGGTTGCTCACCTCTAAATTCTGTTTTCTTAGATTTTGCCTTTTTAGGTCCTCTAGCTGAGGTATACCCTCTTTCAGATCTACTAGGTTTACGTCTATTACTATTACGTTGAGTTCTGTCACCACCTCTATTGCTACTTCTGCCTTGAGTATCATTTTCGCTAGCAACTTCTACCACGATTTTTCTATCTCCCCATTGTTTGTTATTTAGACCTTTTAAAACATCTTTTGTTGATCTTTCTTCAACTTCAAAGAATGAGAAATTTCTCATTAGGTCTATTTTACCTAATTCTACTCTTCTACGAGTGTTTTGATTTAATAAGTCTATTAATTCATGTGGGAAGAAATTATCAGTCTTTCCTAAATTAATGAATAATCTAGTATAGCCTTCTTGAGCTTGTCTACGACTATTTCCTCTGTCGTTTCTTTCTCTACGATCTCTTCTATTGTCAGTTGGTGCTTCAATATCTTCTCTGTCTTGGTAATATTCAAGGAATCTATTAAACTCTAATGATACCATACGTTTAATAACGTCTTCCTTAGATAGCCAATCAAGTTTTCTATAGATTTCTGGTAAGAAGTGTTCTATTTCCTCTTCGTTTACCTTAACTTTTTCTACTTCGTCAATTACTTTAATAATCTGTTGTTCACAAATTTGCTCTCCTGTAGGTAGTTCTCCGTTTTCAAACTTCTTACCTATAATCTTTTCGATATCGCGAAGTTTGCCCGATTCACGAAGGTTGATAATAGCAATAGAAGTACCCGTTTTTCCAGCTCTTCCAGTACGTCCGCTACGGTGTGTATAGCTTTCTGTATCGTCAGGTAAGCCGTAGTTGATAACATGGGTTAAGTCATCTACGTCTAGTCCTCTGGCTGCAACGTCTGTAGCAACAAGTAGTTGAATATTTCTCATACGGAATTTCTGCATTACTGCATCTCTTTGAGCTTGTGACAACTCTCCATGAAGAGAATCTGCATTGTAACCATCTTTAATAAGTAGGTCTGCAATTTCTTGAGTTTCTCTACGGGTACGGCAGAAAATGATGCCATAAATCTGAGGATAAAAATCGGCAATACGTTTTAAAGCAGCATACTTATCTTTTGCATGAACTTTATAAACGACATGTTTCACATTCTGTGAACCCTCGTTTTTACGACCAATAGTAATCTCTTTTGGATTTTGTAGATAGTTTTTTGATATCCTAGCAATCTCAGGACTCATGGTTGCTGAGAAAAGCAGAGTATTTCTATCTTTTGGTACATCTTGTAATATAGAGTTGATACTTTCAGTAAAACCCATATTAAGCATTTCGTCTGCTTCATCCATTACTACATTCTTAATGGTTGAAAGAGATACAGTACCACGATTCATTAAGTCTAATAATCTACCTGGGGTTGCTACAATAATGTGAACACCTCTTTTAAGGCTTCTTATTTGACTATCTATAGAAGATCCTCCATATACAGGAATTACTTTTAATCCCTTAATATATTTTGAGTAATTGTATAAATCATCTGCTATTTGTAAGCAAAGTTCGCGTGTAGGACAAAGTACTAAAGATTGAGGTACTCTGTTTTCCACATCTACCTTTTGTATAATAGGTAGACCAAATGCTGCTGTTTTCCCTGTCCCCGTTTGTGCAAGAGCTACTACATCATTGTTTTCTCCCAATAAATAAGGTACAACTTCTTCTTGTACCGGCATAGGGTGTTCGTAACCCATCTCAGTGATCGCTTTTAATATCTCAGCAGATACACCAAGTTCTTCAAAATTTTTCATCAAATGTTTTCTAATCTTTAAAATCTACTGTTACGGATTTTAAGTGCTATGTGCAAGAATAGCAAAAGTTTGGAGGAGGAACAGTCTTTAATTATTCCAACAGCATAGAGCGAAGCTTATCTAAATCTCTCTCTGAGAACCCAAGACCTTCCATTAGGAAGGATTCGACATTACCGTAACTGGACTTAATTTCTTGGATCGATGCATTGATATACTCCTCTTGAGCTAATACCAATGCTGTTAGAGCTTCTTGTGCGTTGTTCGATAAGTTTGAAGCATACTCATAGGCTTCAGAAATATCTAAAAATTGATTGGATCGAAGGTAGTCTAACCTTGCCGTTTCATCATTGACACCCAAGGAGGTAAGTAGTAAGTAAGAAATGATTCCTGCTTGTTCTTTACCTGTGGGGCATTGGAAAACGATAGGATAGTTTGTTTCATCCAATAATAGAGTGAATACTTGTTTATATTGTTCTTTAT
>NZ_DYYK01000190.1:0-25952 GCF_020741705.1 Bacteroides coprosuis | reverse complement strand
TGATTACATCTACTCTAGCCCATTAACTCGCTGTAAAAGATTAGCTCATTTCTGTATTCAAAATCAAGAAATCAATTACCGACCTCAATTAATGGAAATGGATTTTGGAGACTGGGAAATGACTCAATGGGATCAATTAGACTTTAATGCATGGGATATTGATTGGGTAAATACTCCTGTACCCAATGGTGAATCATTTTGTGAGATGTACCAGCGTGTTGCCGATTTTCTAGAAAAACTCAAAAAAGAAAGTCATGAGAATGTGGCTATTTTTACTCATGGAGGTGTCCTCGCTTGTGCTAATGTATTCTATACTAATATACCTCTAAAAAACGCCTTTGATAATCCTTTTAGCTACGGAGAAGTTTTAACATTTGAAGTATAACTATTCTAGTATTTCTCCATCATCCGTAATCAGATAAATCTGGAGTTCTCCATTACCAAATAATGGAGAACATACTGTATGACACTTTTCTAATACCAGATGAAAGAAGGATTGATTACTACTTGGAATAATATCCCACAACTGACGAGCCATAGTTATTTGATCAATCTTTTCTAGTACTTCAACTTCACATTTAGCCTCTAGAGCAATAGATTTTAAGAAATCCTTATTCATTACCACCTTTTTACTGTGGGTGTCTAAGTTGCCTTCTGCCAACTTCACTGCTTTGCCCAACATGATGCCCATGGTTAGTTTCTGAAATCCTTCTTCTTTAGCTATCTCTATGGCATCTCCTATAAAATTACCATAATGCACAAAAGCATTACTCAAAAAATCAGGATATAATTTCTTGATGTATTTTTCACTCTTAGCTCCAGAATTGATTACGATATGTTTGCAACCTAATGCTTTAGCCACCTGCATCTCCCTACGAATTGAACCAATAAAGGCAGCAGAAGAGAATGGCTTTACTACACCTGAAGTTCCTATAATGGAAATACCTCCAACGATTCCCAATCGAGGATTGAATGTTTTTTTTGCTAACTCCTCTCCTTCTGGAACTGATATAGTTACATCTACTCCAGTTTGCAATCCATTCGTAAATCGATCTTCATAATGACGTAAAACCTTAAATATTTCACGTTTCATCATCATTCTAGGAGTTTTATTAATTGCAGGTTCTCCTATTGGAATATCTAAACCAGGAAGGGTGATCATGCCTACCCCTTTACCCTGCAAGAAGCGTACCCCCTTGTGATCTGCATTGAGTGCAATAGTAGATACTATTTCTTTCCCATGGGTTACATCGGGGTCATCGCCAGCATCTTTGATTACAACAGCTGAGGCTTTTCCTTCCTCACTAAGAATAACACGAGTTGGAATATAAATCATCTCCCCACTAGGTAAAGTAATGCTAACCTTCTCTGTTTTTTCTCCTGTTATTAAAAATAATAGAGCTGCCTTGGTTGCAGCAGTAGCACAACTACCTGTCGTATAACCAATCTTAAGTTCAAAAAAATCGGGTAATAGTCGTTCGATTTCTTTTCTTAACCCATAAGGACCATGAACTGCTATAAATTGTTTGCTCAACGTTGGACGTTTTACGACGAGCATTGGAATTCCTAAACTCTGAGCAGCTTTTACTTTCTTTTCAAAACCTCCAGATTCTCCACTTTCTTTAGTAATAATTGCATCGGGCTGAAGTTCCTTTAAAAGAGCAACCTCATCCACTCCTTTGTGGTAATAGAGTAACTGTTCACTTGGATATCCTGCTTGTGAAGCAACTTCTCTTGAATCATCTCGATTTAAAATACGAAACCAGGTATGGTGTGATACCCAATAAGGTTTCAGTTTAACTATAGTGTTTACCCCTGTCAGTGCTAATAAATTATCTATATTATGGGTAACCAGATAGCTGATTGCCTCTTGATAAGAATCAAACCAAATCAAACTTTCATCTCTTGGAGGGAAATATCTCTCATAACGAATTGTCGGAATATTTAATTGTTTTGAAGCGTTAGCGATATTAGTATGAAGATTTTCAGCAAAAGGATGGGCTGCATCTACAATTAATAGAATAGAGTTTAATTTACAAAATGCGACTATCTCATCCGTTGTCATCGCACCAGATAAATGAATTCCATGATGTAACTCTATTTCTTGATGCTCTGTTTTGGTAGAATAATAATATTGTTTCTGAGCTTCATCGCATATATGGACACATACTCTACCTTCTGTTGTTCCTCCAAAAATCAATATCATAATTTCTCTACCTCTTCAATTAATTCTTCTATCGTTTTTACAGATACTAACAACTGTTCTTTATGCATCAATAAAAAGGATTCTTCTTGAGCTGTAATACAATATTCAGACTCAGTATCCCGAGATGCCAATATTTTATGTCGAAGCAAAGCTTTACGAATCATAGCATAAACAGCACCATGACCTATCAATTTCACCTCTTTATCAAAATCGTTTTCTACACGGAACAGACCTGTCTTGGGATCGAATATTATATCTTTTTGAGCAAAGAAATTCTTTAAACTTCCATCCAGGGCTAAATCTTCTGGTGTACCTATGTTTATGCCATCTCCTCGATCCATCAACCATATTTTATCAGCTATTTGTAAAGCCAATTCTAAATCGTGAGTCGAAAGGAATATCGTTTTATTCGTTTCTCGTGATAGTCTGTGCAGGATCTGCATCAACTCTACTTTACTAGGAAAATCTAAAAAAGCAGTAGGCTCATCTAGAAGAATAATAGGTGTAGATTGAACTAAAGCTTTAGCTATCAAGCATTTTTGTCTTTCACCATCACTCAGTGTATCTATCAGACGATCAGCTAAGTTTTCAATCTTCACCATTGAAATAGCCTCATCAATGATGCGATTATCTTCTTTACTCAACATACCCCAGAACCCTGTATAAGGACTTCTTCCTAAACCGATCAGCTCACGAGCAGTCATGTTCTTTATGGAAAACTTATCTGTAAGTACGACACTGATGAGTTTCGCTAAATCTTTTTCCGTATAAGTAGCAATATCCTTTCCTTGAATCATGATATTCCCACCTAGTTTAGGTTGAAATGCACAAAGGGTTCTCAACAGAGTAGATTTGCCTACTCCATTTGCTCCTAGTAAACAAGTTAACTCCCCACTGTACACAGCACAATTCATCTCATCAGCAATTACTTTTCTATTTTTTTTAGAGCAATAGCCAATGGATAGGTTTTGCAATTCAATGGTTCGTTTTTTTAAATTAGTATTCATGCAATTCATTTTTACGTTTTCCAAATAAAACAGAGATGACAATAGGAGCTCCAATTAATGCAGTAACCGAGTTGATTGGTAAAGCTCCTTCAAAGCCAGGCATACGTGCTATCAGATTACAAAGCAAAGCAAGTGCAGCTCCAGTAAGTGTTACAGCTGGCATTAAAACTCTATGATCCGAACTTGAGAACAAGGTTCTGCAAAGATGAGGTACAGCCAGCCCCAGAAATACAATTGGTCCGCAATATGCCGTCACAATAGCTGTTATAATACAAGAGCAACAAATCGCCCAAAACCGAGCTCTTCGCATATTTAAACCTAGATTTTTAGCATAGCTTTCACCTAGGAGCATTAAGTTTAACGTTTTTATTAACAGAAATGATAAAGGAATAAGTATAGCCATTAATGTCACAAAAGTATAGACTTGAGATTCTGATACTTTAGCAAAACTTCCTAATCCCCAAATAACGTAAGCACGTACATCTTCATCATTACTAAAGAATTTTAAGACACCGATAATAGCTGTAGCAATATAGCCTATCATTACTCCAATAATTAATAAGATAACATTTCCTCGTACTCGTTGAGAGATGGCTACAATAATAAGCATAACTACCATAGCTCCAATAATAGCAGCGATTGAAACAGCCATTTCACCTACAAAACCCATACGGCTTAGTGCCACTCCTCCAATATTCCCCGAAAGAAGGATAATAAATGCTACACCCAAGCTAGCACCTGAACTGATACCTAGCTCTGATGGACCCGCCAAAGGATTTCTAAAAATGGTCTGCATTTGTAAGCCACTAATAGACAATCCCGCCCCAGCAATCAAGGCTGTAACAGTCTGTGGAAAACGAGACTTCCATATAATGTTCTGCCAAATAATAGTTTCATCACCTTTACCCCATAAGATGTTCCAAATAGACTCTAAAGGAATAGAAATAGTACCTAAAGCCAAGTTTAAACCAAATAGAACAAAAATTGAAGCTGTAATAAAAACAAAGAGTATGATATTTTTTCTCATATCTTATTGGGTTAATAATTTGTAGTAAACAGCTTCATGATCGGATAATAAAGTAGGGTGAAATACTTTAATTAAATCAGCTAGAATAACTTCGGGTTCAACAGGAGTTTGTTCGTAGAAAGGAACTTCACGAAGATTACTATAAATTACTTTTTTCTCTTTGTATGCCTTAAAGTCTGCATATCTTCCATCTGTTTGTTTCAGTATATCATACGAAAAATCGCCATTATAGCTATTAACGATTCTCCAAAAATCAGCCTCAGCACCTTGAGAATATACAGTTTCAAAATCAACATAGAATCCTCCCGATTCATTGTCGTTTTTCATAAAGTATTGTGCTCCTGCATCTCTAAATAACTGAGCAAGATAGCTCTCTCCTCCTACTACATACCAATTTCCCGAGTGAAGTTCTCCACTCAATACCGTAGGTCTCTTCTCAACATTTTCTACTAATGCTTTTAGTTCTAGATACCGATCTTCAATCGCTTTAAACTTTACATTTGCTTCATCTTCTAAACCTAGTAGGGCAGCAGTAAACTTAATCCATTCCGCCTGTCCTAGTGGGGTAACTTCTTTATATCCTAAAAAACTAATTAGGGGGATCTCCAAGTTTCGAATGGCATCATAACCCCCTCTTTTAAATGGAGAAACTAAAATCATATCTGGATTGAGAGCAATAACCAGCTCACTATCAAAATCTCCTTCAATACCTATTTTATGCGTTTTCTTCTCTTCTAATTGCTTGTTTATCTCCTCATTAAAAAGGAAACGAGTACTCGTTATTCCTGTAATACGATCTACAGCATCTAGCTTTATGAAATTAGATATTTGCAAAGAAGTCATACAAATAACACTACGAACGGGTGTTTCAACTTTCAAATACTCACTGGGTATATTAGTTGGATGAGTTCCCTGTGGAATTAAAGCATACTGATATTTAAGTTCGCTTTCTCCCGAAGGATCTTGTACATCTATTAGTTTATAATCTCCAAAATCTTGAATGGAGAATCCTTTGGCATACTTTATCTCTATTTTTTCTCCTTGAGAATGATTTATTTCTGTAGTATCTTTCTTCTTTTTCTGTCCACAAGCTGTGAAAATAAAGACACATAAAATAGTTAGTAATAAAGGTTTGATATGCATAATGTGTTTGTGTTTCATGATTTAATAATCAGCAATGAGAAGTAAGGGAACTTTCTATTTATAATTTCTTCTGTATCTGTAGTATAATATTCTGTATCTAACCCCACATTTTCAAAATAATGGAAGGTGGATTGAGGTGCTTTATGAATCGCTTGTTTAATATCTTCTGCACTTTGAGATGCTTTCATTATTACCACCGCTCTGTGTTTTTCTATTTTATCAACGAGATCTGAAGTGGTTATAACTCCAGGAACAACATGAAGTTCTTCTTCTTGCATAGCAATATGAATATGAGCCAAAGCACCAGCAGAGATAAAAGCAGGTACACCAGGAATCTTGTCCACCACTACCCCATCTCTTTTTAAATTATCTATGATATAATGACTAGAGGAGTAAAAGCCCGCATCGCCTTCGGCAGTAACAGCTACATTTTTCCCTTCTAAGTAAGCCTGATGAATCGATTTAGAAACCGCAGCATAGCTAGCCAGAGCTAAAGTACGGTCTTTACTCATGGGGACATCAAACAATTGTACTTTTGCTTGGTCAATATCAAGAGCTAAAAGAATATCTAATGCTCTAGAAGAAACTTTTGTGTTTTTTAGTGTTGTTGAAGGACAATAGATAATATCTGCTTCCTTCAGTGTTCTCAGCCCTTTCAACGTGATTAACTCAGGTTCTCCAGGTCCTAGAGAAACAAACGTAATAGTATTTGCCATCTTATAAACTCAGTTATTATTGAGTAAATTATAAAGAGGCTTCAAAAAATAGGATGAACAAGTTGTAACGATTAGGTGTAACAAAGTTCTTAAGCCTAAATCTCGAGCTCTTAAAAACCAATTATTTTGGCAGGTCTTCTGACTCACATTCCTCTAGATACATCCTTCCCATTTCTTGTAAGAAACAGTGGTTTATGTAGTTACCTAAAGTTAGTAAATGTACACAGCAGCGGATCTGTTCAGGATTTGCACCTGATTCCCTTTTCACCACAGCCAGACAGCCGTCTGGAGGGCACCAAAACTGTGCCGAAGTTACTGCTTTTTACAAGAATTATGAAACATGTCTATCAATTAATTCATCCTTCTTTTCATAAAACTTGGCCTATTCTCATTTATTTTTTAGATATTTGGGGCGTTAAAACAATCGATACTTATACTTACCACAATCCATTAAAGAACAACATGAGCGTAATCATAATCATAGGTGATGGCATGGCTGATGAACCAATTCCTCAGTTGGGCAACAAAACGCCTTTGCAAGTTGCACATACTCCTAATATGGATTATCTCGCTACGCATGGTCAGACAGGACTCTTAAAAACGGTTCCAGATGGTTGGGAAGTAGGTAGTGATGTAGCCAATCTTTCCATCCTAGGATATGATGTAAACCAAATCTATCAAGGTAGATCAGCCTTTGAGGCAGCTAGTTTGGGGATTCAATTACAAGGAGACGAACTAGCTCTTCGCTGCAATTTAATTACCATAGAACAAGATAAAATAACAAGTTTCACGGCCGATCATATCAGCACAGAAGAAGCTATAGTATTACTAGATTGCCTAAACTCTCATTTTCAAAGCAAAGGATTTAAGTTTCATGTTGGTGAGTATTACAGACATCTTTTAGTTTGCCCTAGTTATGAACCTACTTTGACAAAATCAAAAAGCTTTTTAGTTGGAACATCTCCTCATAATGCCCTAGACTTAACTAAAGATCATTTATACTTAAAAGCATCTATCCCTGAGGCAGAAGATTTAGCAAACAAGCTCAACACCCTTATTCTAGAGAGTCAAGCAGTTTTAGCCAAACACCCAATTAATCTTAAACGCATTAGCGATGGTAAAAAGCCAGCCAATGCCATCAGCCTATGGTCGCCTGGTTTTACTCCTCACATGAATCCTTTAAAGTCTTTTTTACCCATTACAACGGGATCGGTTATTTCGGCTGTAGATTTAATAAAAGGAATTGGAATATACGCAGGATTAAAAGTAATAGAAGTAGCAGGTGCTACAGGAAGAACGAACACCAATTATGAGGGTAAGGTTCAAGCAGCAATTCAGGCTTTACAGACGGATGACTTCGTGTGGTTACATCTTGAAGCAAGCGATGAAGCGAGTCATGATGGAGATTTCCAACTTAAAATAAAAACAATTGAAGATTTAGATTCCAGAGTGATACAACCCCTTTTAGAGGCAACAAAAAACTGGGAAAACCCACCTTTAATTGCTGTACTACCTGATCACCCCACATCTTCTCTATCTAAGATTCATTTGGATCAAAAGGTACCATTTATCATCTACCATCCTTCTATTACACCCGATATTGTTCGAGCATACAATGAAACCTCTTGTCTTGAAGGATTGTACAAGATGGAAGAAGGAACAGATTTTATACCCCTCTTATTTAGAATAGAAAAAGAGGTATTATAAATTATATTTCACAACACTGTCCTGCCACATAGCACCTATGCATCAATAAATTAGGACAACTCTATAATTCAAAAAGAATCTATTATTGGACCTTTTTTAGAGCTAGTAAGACTATTATTCAAAATTAAAGATTGTCTTTTACTAAGTTTGTAAGCCTATTTTTTATACTTTTGTGCAAAGTTTAAAATAGCTACATATAATTCACTTTACATAAATTTTCACTTAATTATTATGAAAGAGCGATTGCTCTCGAGAACTCGATTTATTGCCGAGTATTCATCCACTTTAATGGGTAGTGGAGTACACACATCCCGTGTCATTAGGAACTCAAAGCGATTGGGAAGGGCACTGGGAATTGAGGTAAAAATAGGTGTTTTCCAGAAGAACATTATTTTAACAACATTAGATCAGGAAAATAATATCTCTCACAGTGAAGTTGTAGACATTCCAGCCTATCCTATTAGTTTTGAGTACAACTCAGAACTAAGTGCATTAAGTTGGGAAGCCTATGATGAACACTTGTCTTTTGAAGAGGTAAAGGAGAAGTATTATCAAATTATCAACTCTCCTCGTATTCATCCCTTGTTTGTCTTAATCTTAGTAGGTTTTGCTAACGCATCTTTCTGCCGACTATTTGGAGGAGATTTCTGCTCAATGAGCATCGTCTTTTCATCCACTCTCGTTGGATTCTTCATTAAGCAACGCCTAGGAGCCAATAAGGTTAATCACTTCATTACCTTTATATTGGTAGCTTTTATAGCCTCATTATGTGCTTCTATCTCACTTATTTTCGACACAACATCGGAGACTGCTTTAGCTACAAGTGTGCTATTCTTGGTCCCTGGAGTGCCTTTAATCAATGGAGTAATTGATATAGTCGAAGGTTATATTCTAACAGGATTCTCACGACTTACACATGCTGCTCTATTGGTGGTATGTATAGCAATAGGTTTATCATTCACACTCTTCTTAATCAAAGACAGTTTAATTTAATATGGTTGTTTTAGACGTAATTCTAGATGGAGCGTTTGCTGCAGTAGCAAGTATTGGATTCGGAGCTATATCAGATCCTCCCCTAAGAGCTTTTAAATTTATTGCACTTCTTGCTGCAATAGGACATGCTTCACGTTATTGCTTAATGACATTTCTAGGTGTAGATATTTCTACAGCTTCTTTATGTGCATCATTACTAATTGGTTTTGGTAGTTTATGGTTGGGTAAAAAATGTTATTGTCCAATGACAGTTTTATACATTCCAGCTTTACTCCCTATGATTCCAGGTAAATTTGCATACAACATGATTTTCTCTCAACTTATGTTCTTGAGAACCATGGATCAAGCTGTTGAAAGAGCCAAATATATGGAAATGTTCTTTACAAATAGTATGGTAGCCTGCACTGTTATTTTTATGCTTGCAGTGGGTGCTACGTTGCCCTTATTCTTATTCCCTAAACAAGCATCTTCATTAACTAGACACAACAAATAAAAGAGAATGGATATTTTTTGGACGACGATAGCCAATTACAATTCTGAAACTTGGCTCTATCAAGTTATTATTCTATTAATCGGGTTCATACTCACTACACTTCTTATTAAAAAACCGAGCAAAAAGATGGATATAGCCATGAAGCTATATCTTGCAGGTGTTTTTACATGGATTTCGTTGGTGTATTACGACCATTATTGTGCACCAAGAGGATATAGCAATATTCTTACTTTCTTCTGGATCCTAATTGCAGGAACATGGGTTTGGGATGCTATCAGAGGATATACTACATTTGCAAAAAATGAAAAATACAATACACTAGGGTATCTATTAATGATTATGCCCTTTATCTATCCTTTGTTATCAATGGCTAGAGGCCTTACTTTTCCAGCTATGACATCCCCTTTATTGCCTTGTTCTGTAACAACATTTACAATAGGATTACTCCTCTTAAGATCCCAAAAGGTAAATATGTTTATCGTATTATTCCTTTGCCATTGGTCATTAATCGGTTTAACTAAAACGTATTTCTATAATATTCCTGAAGACTTCCTATTGGTAGCAGCATCTATTCCTGCTATCTATTTATTCTTTAAAGAATACTTTCTTCAAGACTTGCATAAGGATACTAAACCCAATGCAAAGTACATCAACCTTCTATTAATGGCTGTTTGCTTAGGCATAGGCATCGTCCTTACCGTAACTCTTATTGGTCAGGTAGTAAACAATCAGATTCTTTATTACTAAGAGGAAAGTATATTCCCCTACTAAAGCAGGGTATTATCATAACACCGATATGAGTATGCTTTGACACCGACATGACATCATCATGTCGGTGTCAAAGTAAATCTATCATTCTCTTCTATCCTATTATTCAAACAGATAGCTTTTTCATAAATTTATAGATTAATCATAATTTAGAGGTAGTAGAAAAGTGTACACTTTGCGTATTCCCTTGATTGTCGACTACAGTTACATTGTGTTCCCCATCTTTGGGAGATATCGTAAACTTATGGATAAACTGGGTTTCACCTAAATAATTCCCATCCATATGCCAATAGATAATGGCCTCTTTATTACTATGAACTAAGTCGAGTGTCAAACTGCCTTCCGAACCCTCCAACTGTTTAGCAAGTAGTATTTCAGCATTCATCTGAGGATAGATAAACTGCATGGGTTGCCTATAATCTTCTCCACAACCTTCCTTAAAAGGGGGTAATACTTGATAAGAAGGGTGAACCGCTTTATAATACCACTCCCACACTGGAGGCAAAGTAAACCATGATTTTTCAATTGTTTCCTCACTATCTAAGCATGAGGTATAGACTCGATATTTTTCATCGGGAGTAAGATGTACCAAGTGATGATAAGGACAAGATGGGGTACGAATTCCTTGTGATAAGATCAAAACAGTATCTACATCATTACAAAATCTACTTTTCAGATAGCCCGATTGACGGCAAACTTCTGCATCTACAAAAGCATCTTTGGGTCGCTCAAACCATTTACTAGAGGGGAGAGCATTAAATATATCGAAAAGGACGGGACCTGCAACTCGTCCTCCTACTAGTTCGGCATTCCCCTCTCCTGTTGCATTTCCAACCCACACTCCAACGGCATATTTAGGGGTAACACCCACTGCCCAACCATCTCTAAAACCATGACTCGTTCCTGTTTTCCAAGCGATAGTTTGTATAGATGGTAACATTTTCCAAGCAATTTCACCAGGTCGATTTACTTCCTTCAAAACATCTAAGGTTTGCCACGAAGCTCCTGCAGAATAAGTAGGTTTCCAAAGGATATCCTCCTCACCCAATCTATATTTAGGATACGTAGAAGATTTTCCTAAGGCAATTTGGGCTATATGCATATAGGCTGCCGTTATTTCTCCCAATTTTCCCTCTGCTCCTCCCAAAATCAAAGAGAGTCCATAGTGTCCTGCAGGTTTGGTAAGTGTAGATAAACCGAGTTTTTTTAATTTGTCATAAAACTTGGGTACAGAATAATCTTTGAGCATATAAACAGAAGGAATATTTAGAGACCTACTGATGGCTTCGGCAGCAGGGACAGCTCCCTTATAACGTAAACTGAAGTTTTGGGGAGTAAATCCATTGATGTTGATAGGAATATCAGGTAATAGTTGATTGACTAAGAGCTTACCCTCATCGAGCATTGCAGCCAAAAGGAAGGGTTTTAAAATACTACCAGTACTACGTGGAGATTGAATAATATCAACCTGACTACCTACTCGCTTTGTAGAAAATCCCGAGTTTCCATGATAGGCCAATACCTCACTGGTTTCTACATCAATAAGTATTGCCGCAATATCTTTTATATGATGTTGTTGGTACTTCAGATTCCACTCATTGAGCAACGCCTCCATTTTACTTTGTAAGCCTGCATCAATTGTAGTGATCACTTCTTTTTGAGGTGATTCTAAAGCTAATTTATCAACTAAATGAGGAGCTAGTTGCGGCAAAGCGAGTGGTTCATGAGGTAGTTCTTCTTCTTTTGCTAAAAGATAGTCGGTTTCAGAAATATCTCCTTTCTCATATAATTTACGAAGCAACTTATCTCTTTTTAGTTTGAGTGATTCCCGTTCTTTAGATAAATGAATAGCCGACGGAGCATTGGGTAACACAGCTAAAGTAGCAGCCTCAGCCCATGACAAGGCAGTAGCCGTATGACCAAAATATCTCCATGACGCAGCAGAATAACCTACTACATTCCCTCCAAAAGGAGCATGAGATGCATATAGATTTAAAATTTGATCTTTGGAATATCTAAATTCTAGTCGGGTAGCCCAGATAGCTTCTTTCATTTTCTCAAGGATAGTACGGGGTTGCCGACGAGCCATACGAATCGTTTGCATGGTGATTGTACTTCCTCCTCGCACTACTTTACGAGCCTTTAGATTGCTCACAAAAGCCTTACTTATTGATATAGGATTGATTCCCCAGTGATAATAAAAATAATCATCTTCAAAACGGATAATGCATTTCTTTAGTTTGGATGGGATTTCACTTTCCAAAGGAAACCTCCATTGCCCATCAGGTGCTATTCGAGCACCCATCAATACCCCTTCTCTATCTAACACCACTGAAGAATAGGGATCATCAAACAACTGCTTAGGCAAGCAGAAAAAAAAGAGTATGAAGAAGAAAGCCAGAAAGTATCTAAGATACCTCCAGGCTTTCCTTTTATTCACATTTAAAGATTTACTCATCGTTCAACAACTACTTTTTCTGCTTTAGTTCTTCCAAATACGGAAGTGTTATACATAACTTCTGCATGTACAGCAGGTAGAACATATTCTCCTGCATAAGTAGCATGTAGTCGCACTAATATTGTTTTTGTTTCACTAGGCCATAAGCTAAAATAAGTCAGAACTCTATCATCTCGCACATCTTGATAATCTATCTTATTATTGGCAATAGAGCCACCCGAAGATGCTTCATCCAATAAGGCTTCTACATGGAATACTTCCCAGCCCGATGGTATGATATGCGTTAAAGCAATATTTTCGTATCTATCTGAAGTCATATTCGTTACTCGCACGTAAGCCAAAATATCCTGACCTTGTTTTACCTTTTGTACGTCAAGAGCATTACCTGCAAGATCTTTATAGGCTACTTTTATAGCTAAGCCTCTATCTTGAATTGCAGATAATGTATCATTTGTCAAACGTATAGTTTGTATCAATTGAGCATACATCGTAGTCTTCGATTTGTTTTCTATTTTTATTTCTCCCGACTTACCTATATTCTTCAACTCTTTCTGATAAATTGCTTGATTCAACGTGAGTTCTTCTACTTTATCTTGACCAACTTTCATAGTGAATTTCAACTTATCCACCTTGAATTCTTTAATATATTCAGCCAAAGCCATCAAGCCAATAGCTGTAGATTGAGTTTGATAATACGTTTCATAGTTCAATAATTTAGCTAATCGACTAGCTTGTTTATAAGCTTTTTCCTTTTGACCTGTTGCTACTAAAGTTTGCAAGATAAAGGACTCATCTCTAATTTGAGAACCGAAATAACCATAGTAAATATTTTCACTTAAAACTTCATTCTTTAAATTGAAAGTCAACTCAGTAGCTATTTCCTTTTTACCAATTAAGGCATAACTAGTTGCCAATAACCAACGAGTTTGCAATCGCATTTCTTTATATTCTCTCAATCTATTCATGGCTGCTAAATCTGCTTTATTGGCTGATGCTAGCACATACAAGTTATAAGCTTGCAAATAATCGGAAGTATATCTACTTGATGGTGTCCATGCACGAACAGACTTAGACAAGCTATTCAATGCCATTTGGAGCACATTAGCGTTTATCTTGTACCCCATCTCTTTTGCTTTTACCAAGAAAAGAGTAGCATAAGCTGTTGACCACGAATCAGAAGTGTTTGGCCAATAGGTAAATCCTCCACCAGCCAACTGACGAGCATATAGTTCTTTTATGGTACGTTCAATCGTTTCATCATACTTTTGCTTTGTCTCTTTCGATAGCTCTTTAAACTTATCTACATAAAGAAGAGGTAGGGCTTTAGATGTAATCTGCTCTGTGCAAGAATGCTGATAATCGATTAAGTAAGATATTCTATTCGTCAAATTAACAGATGGTAATCCCGATATTTCTACGCTAGAATTAAACACTGCTGTATTACCCGTTGTAGAATAATCTATCCTACCCGATTCTCCTGCAGAAATTAAGACCTCTTTAGTCTGTGTCAATATCGGATTCGGATTGCGAACCTCTATTTCTATGTTTTCAGTAGCTGTATGAGTACCACTTGTTGCTTTGAAGCTGATGTTTTCAACCCCCACCTCATTTCCTACTTGAACACGGAAGTATGCAATCTTATCACCTGTATGAGAAAATGTAATTGTCTTTTTATTACCCTCTAATAACTTCACATTATTTGAGCTAATCATTTCTACCTGAACATCTTTTACTTTTTCATCCATAGCAAAAATATTCACAGGCACCCATACCTCATCTCCGATACTCAATACTCTTGGGAGTGAAGACAATAGCATTAATGGAGAACGAACCACAGACGTTTGTTCAGCACTACCAAAGGCACTTCCACTAGAAGCTACAACCATAGTTCTTACTGAACCCACATACATAGGCAAAGTAATATCATGTGTGGCAGTTTTTCCACTTTCTACGGTAAAAGGTCCATAAAATGCAACAACAGGTTTAAAGCGATTTGCTTTAGCATCTGCTGGTTTCAACATTTCATCACCTCCTACTTTGTATTTCTGGGTATATACTGCACCTATGGCACCAATCACCTCATCGTACATATCCCAAGTATTTATTCCCAAAGCCTCTTTACTAAAGAAATAATCCCATGGATTAGGAGTTTTGAATGAAGTTAAGTCTAACAAACCATCATCAACAATTGCTAAGGTATATGTCATTCGTTTGCCTTTTTCTTCTTTTACTTTTACTGTAAACTTCTTTTCAGGTTCAATAACCTTAGGCAACTCTAAAATAGGTACTAGGTGTGTTGATTCATCTTTTATGGAAACAGGAATAACCCCATACATACGAATTGGCGAATTATTGACCGTCTGGGCATGAGGTTGTAACAAGCTAGCATATACATACACATTGGGGGCCATATCTGATGTTACCTTAAATGTATATTTAGTATCTACGCCTTTACGAGTATCCACCCATTCATGTTTCAAGATTTGATTTCCATTTTCAATACTGATTAAGGCTCTGCCCTCTGAGGCTGCAGGAATTGTTACCTCTACATTTTCTCCAACCTTATATTCTTTTTTATCCAAAGAGAAAGCCAGAGTAGTTGCGTCTGTTGGATTCTCCCGAGAGGCTCTTCCTCTCCAACTAGGCCAGTCCACATACACTGTCTGCATCACAGTATGTCCGCTATTTGAATCACGCACATAAATTAGGAATTGTCCGTAATCGGGATAATTAATTTGAAAATCAAAACTAGCCTTACCAGAATTATTTGTGATCAAATTCCCCTTCTGTATCGGCTTAACGGAACTGTTATGCACATAACTAGCTAAATAATTTTCTTTGTCGTACCACCAACTCCAACCGATATAATACACTTCATAGTGTAGGTTTTGATTCGAAAGAGCTTTACCCAATTTATTTAAAGAGATAAAATCTATTTGATAAGATTTATCAGTTTCAAGATAATCGTTCTCTTTAGCATCTCTTATTTTCATTCCTACATAAGATTTATAGGGAGATAATGTCATGGGCTGAGTATGAATACTAAAATCACCACCAACCTCATAAACACGAGTGATAAACTGAGCTTTCAACAATCCAGGAGCATCACTAGCCACGGGCATATCTAAATTTAAATTAGCTCTTCCGTTACCATCTAAAGTACCATCAAAAACTTCTGTTTTATTGTAATTAAAATAAGAATTGAGATTAGTAAATAAGTAATCATCATATTTTGGGAAAGAAGATCGAATGGGAGAAATAGCCATTTCTATCTTAGCATTCAAATTTGCACCACTTGCCCCCATCAACCAATTAGCTGATAGTGCAGCATTAGCACTCGAACCTGCATCTAAAATATCTTGAGCAAAATCAAGATTTATCTTTAAGCGATTGGGTTTAATCGTTTCTACTCGCAGTGATTTATGAAAAGTACTTCCTCCTATTTTTACATAAGCATTCCATAACCCAGTGGGGTCATTTGCGTCAGTCTTAACTTCAAAATAATAAACCCCATTTTTATTCTGCGTAGAAAGTAGCTTGGTATAAAACTGACCTCTTGGATTAAATAGTTCTAACGCAACTGGATGATTTTCGGGAATCAACTTTTCTCTATCTTCTAGCATAAAAGTTAAGTGCATGGTATCGCCAGGACGCCAAACACCTCTTTCCCCATAAATAAAGCCTTTGAGTCCATTTTCTCGAACAACTCCACCCACATCAAACCTACTTGTTGTAAGTTGGCTACCTTGAGGAACTTTTAAATAGGTTTTATCTTGATCATATTCTGCTACAACAATATAAGGCACCCCTTTACATTGTACTTCAGCAAAACCATGTTTGTCAGTATGCAATTCATCAAGAACTTGCAATTGGTAAGAATAGACCTTCACTTTTACTCCACTCATGGGCTTAGTAGTTAATATATCATTTACTGCTACCCATAGTTTTCCCGAAAGATTTTGCTTAACAGTAAGTCCTATATTGGTTGAATAGACATTAGTAGTAGTAGAAACACGAGAGTCGTCCATATAGAATGTCAGATCAGTGGGATCATTCTGTTTTTTCCAATCGTAAACACTCCAATCATAAGGAATAGATAAATTCAAACTGTTATAATAATATTCTGAAGAATCCCAATCCGATTTATTATAGTCTGTTTTATCCAACTCAACCAAATTCATATCTCCTCTTCTGCTATAAAACTCGGGAAGAATGGTGTATTCTGGCTTAAAAGATAAGGCAATATGGTACAATGCTCCTGCCTCCTGCTCAAATAAACTAGACAAATCTAATTTAAAAGACTGTTCCTTGTCTAGTGGCTCAGGAGTAAGTTCTTTCAAGTCTATTCGTTTTTTCAAAATCAATCGACCTGAACGTTTTAGATATTCAGATCCAGATAAGTTATTAGCTTGTAAAAAGCTCAACAAGTTGGATGAAAACACCTTAACCACCTGTAAGTCCAGATATTCAACCCCCACTGCCTTAAAAGCAATCATCTGCTGTTCGCTATTTGGCAAAATGGTACCCGTAGAGATCATCGCTACTTCAGGCTTTTTGATGCTAGGCTCCACATCTATTACCTGATCTTCTTTCAATTGATTTCCGGCTGTAGATTGAATATAATTGTATAAAGTTAGCTGAAGAGTTTCTGTTGTCTGATCTTCAAAATAGATATAAAGCTTATTGTCTTGTATTTGAGTTACAAATGATTCTATTCCCGATAAGCTAATAAAAGACTCTATGTTTTGTCGCTTACTTAGAGCTTCAGAAAACACCACTTCAATGCCTTTTTCTGGTTCAGAAATACGCTTTGATTGCACAACATAAAAATCATTCTTAGCTGGAATTGTAAATTCTTGTTCGATATAAGATCGTAGCTTCAATGCTACACCATCAATAAAAACTTTGATGTGTCTTCTCTTATCTGTTCTCTTTATTCCATCCACTTGAATTTCGAAGGAAGTTGCATCAATTGTTTTTAATTTAAAATCTAGTTTTACATCCTCTTGATCAAAAACAGATATTGCCTTATTCAACCCTGTCATATCTAAGAGATCACTTAATTTAAAGTCTAACAGCAGACTAACCTCATCAGGAGATGATTCATACTGAATAAAATCTTTTAACTCTAGTATTCCATCGGCTATTTTGGTTCTAAAGGAATACTTAAAATTACGTAGTGAAGGATCTACTTTATAGAGCTCTCCTAAATGAAAGGTAACGACATACTGAGTGTTTGATTTTAAGCCCTCTTTGGGTATAAACTGAATAGTCTTAGTATTTTTCCACACAGCATTTCCCTCAATAGAAGGTTCTATTGAAAATAATCTTTTATCAATTATTTGATTCGGTACTGCATCAGGATAGATGTTGGTCAATTCCAAAGTAATCGGAGCATTGACAGACTGTATGCCTCCGGAATAGCCAGAGATATAAGGAATAAAATCTGAAGAAGGTTCTATTTCTTTTTCATTTTGACTAGAACAATTCCACAATAACAAGGGAAGTATTAAAACGCTACATAAAAATAAGAGCGAAATACGATGCTTGGAAATAATCATATGGTTATTATTGAAAGAAGAGCTAAATGCTACTTCAATTATAATACCAAATTAATCAATCGGAATAGGTTCTCCTAAAAAACGGGGCTGTTTATTAAACATTATGTCCAAAAAAACTTTTACTCGAGCTAATTTTTCTCGAGTTTGGACTTTAAAGCCTCGAACTACTCCCACGTCTTCAGCATTAAAACCTATCACATCCAAACTAAAAGCCCTACCTAGATAAATGGCTCTTTCATTATGAAACTTTTGAGAGATAACTGTAAACGTTGTCTGCTGAAAAATCTCCTTCATTCTCACCATAGAATCTAAGGTTCTTAAACCTGCTGCATCAATAAATAAATTGTCCTCACTAATCCCTTTAGCCATAAGAGCTTTCTTCATATCTCGGGGTTCGTTATAGTATTTATCACTATTGTCTCCACTGATTACTAGTTTGTCTATTTTACCCGCATGATATAAAGCTGCAGCAGCTTCAATACGATAAATAAAATAGGGATTGGGAGCTCCAGTACGTAAAGATTTAGAGGTGCCAAGAATAACACCTACTCGATTATGAGGAATATCATAAATAGAGGAGTAAGTTCTATCTTCAGCATAACTTACAATGAGATAAGAACATAACCATATCACCCCACCCAATAATAGAGTGAGGCATAATATAGTTATAAGTATTTTTTTAATGATTTGCATCTACTTCAAGTTGTCCAGATGCTTTTAAGTAATTCGTTTCATTTAATCGCAATTGAGCCATAGCTTCTACATTTTCAGCCCAAGCCTTTTGCCACAAAGTTTGAGCCTCCAAATGCTCTGTAAGCGTTTCTAAGCCCACTTCAAACTGTTCAGTACTTGTTTTTAAATTTTCTGCAGCCTGAGAAAGTGCTTCAGCTGTCATCTCAACCTCTAGTTTTGACTCATCAACTTGGTTTAATGCCATTGTCATTTCTAGCATCATCTTTTCAGAAGCATCGTCTCTTTGTAGCTGTGCCATCTGATGTTCTGCTTTTTTAGATTTAACCTTACTTATTCCTTCACCCCATTGGAATAATGGTACTTTTATAGAAAACAAAGCTGAGAATGATCCTCCCTTAAATAGAGGAGTATCATTTAAACGAGCTGCGTCATAATAATTCCACGCTCCAACAACACCTAATTGAGGTAAATAATCACTTCGAGTTAATTTAATTTCTTGAAGTTTTAAATCTAGCTTACGAGATAGTAGTTGGTACTCTGGTCGCAAAGATACATCTTGTACCAAATGTAAAGGAGTAGCTGAACTATCTAAATTCTGATCAGCAACAGTTACATCATCTACCAATGGTAACCCGATCATGTGACAAAGATTCATCTTCGCTAGACGGATAGCATTTTCTGCTCTTCGACGTTGTAGTTTTGCTTCATTCAGTTTTACTTGAACTTTTAAAATGTCATTTCTGGAAGTCATACCCACTTCAAAGGCATTATTTATATCAGAAAGTAAATGATTTACTACTTCTTCATATTTTTGGGCAACCTTGACTAACTCTTCTACTTTTAGTAAAGTCCAATAGGCTTTATCTGTTTCATAAAGAACATCAGAATTTGACATTTTTCTATTTAAGAAAGCCATGTCCTTACCTATTTTAGACATTTGATAGGCAGATCTTATTTTACCCCCCATATAAAGAGGTTGCGTCAGACTTAAACCAGCAAACCAGCTTTTATTCATATCAAACTCTATAGGTATAGAGGGGAACATCACAAAGCCATTGGGGGTAGGAATTTCTCCTGGAGCAAATGTCGGTAGTTGAAAACTAGGAGTTTTCTCTTCGTATTTATTTGAATTAAATAAATAGTTTCCTTGCGCTGATAGATGAGGGAAAAACTTAGCTCTATAGGTACGAATATCTTGAGATGCTTTCTCTATTTGTATCACAGAAGCCTTACTTTGTTTATTATGCTCTAAAGCCATCTCCCTACACTCAGAAAGAGATAAAACTCTCTGCCCATAGACTCCAACACTCAAAAATGCTAACAAACAAGTATATATATATTTCATTGCATTGTCTTATTTTTGGATTTTCAATTTAAAAAATAAAGCATAAAGAATAGGGATAAAGATTAAGATAATCAGTGTACCCACTAATAATCCGCCCATGATCGTAACAGCTAAAGATCCAAACATATCATCGGATAATAATGGAATCATACCAACAATCGTTGTTAGAGAAGCCATCATTACTGGTCGGAATCTCGATTGAGAACTCTCTATAAGCGCTTTCGTTGGTTCTACACCATTATTAATTTGTAAGGTAATCTCATCCATAAGAACAATACCATTCTTGATCATCATCCCTATCAAGCCCAAAGCACCTACAATAGCTACGAAACCAAAGTCCTTACCCGATAGCAATACACTAAACACTACTCCAATAGCAATTAATGGCATACAACAAAAGATAATGAGTGGCTTCCTATAATCTTTAAATAGTAAAATAAGAATTGTAATCATTAAAATTATTGCAAGAGGGAAACTCTTAAATAAGTATTTCATACTCTCGGTACTTGCGCTATATTCTCCTTGCCATAGTAGTGAATAACCTGGTGGTAAATCAATAGCTTCAATATCTGCAAGAATAGCATTACGAGCATCATCGGCACTAACTCCTGGTACAGGATTACATTGTGCACGCATAGCACGTTCTCCATTAAATCGCAATATTAAAGGATCTTCCCACTCCACTTCGACTGCCTCAGCTGCTTGATTTAGAGGCACCGTACGCAAGACTCCTTCTAATAGATCTTCTTGAGAAACTGAACCCATTACTAAACCTTTCACAGTTTCCATAGACAAATTTTGAATTGCAGGAATCAAACTAAAGACAGGTACATTATCTAGTCCTTCAATCGGATCTCCTTTGCTATCTGTACTCTTTAAATAAATATTTTTCTTTTGATCTCCCTTATAGAATGAACCAGCAGGAATACCTCCCGTAGCTGACAATAAAGATAAGCCAACATCTTCACGTGTAAGTCCAATGTTCCTAGCTATAGGTTGATTGTATTTGACCATCAACGTAGGTGTTTCTGGTTCCCAATCGTTACGCACAAGCATAGTCTTAGGGTTATCAGTCATTATCTTCTCAGCTTTAGCTGTTAGTTCTTTCAAAACAGCAGGGTCTGGCCCAGAGAACTGAGCCTCTATTGGATAAGGCTGATACATTAAGTTATAGCGTTTCAATCTGACATAAGCATCAGGATATTGAGCAGTCAAATAATTCTGAATTACCCACATCGAATCCACCAGCTGCTTAGGAGATTTAAAATCTACAATCAATTCTCCATAGGAAAGAGAAGGATCGGCAATACTACGCACTAAATTATAACGTGCTGGAGTAGCACCAATAGCTGTAGTTACGTGTGTTATTTCATCTCTTCCCAAAAGGTAATCTTCAATTTGATCTAAATCACTAATCACTTTTGTATTATTTGTTCCTTCGGGGAGCTTATACTCTATATACAATTGGTCGTAATTCATATCTGGAAAGAATGATTGAGGCAAGAACTGATAACAGAATACACTCAAACTCACCAAACCAGCAGCGATGCCAATGGTTATTAATTTATGACTTAAAGCCCATTTTAAGACCGATCTAAAGGCTCTATAATAGACAGAACTATAAGCATCATCAGCACTTTCTTTAGGTGCTTTCAACATCCACTCAGACATTAAGGGCACGTGTGTTAGAGCCAATACCCAACTCAATAAAAGTGATACTGCTAATACTATAAATAAATCTCGTACATACACTCCTGCAGTATCAGGAGATAGGAAAATAGGGAAAAATGCTAAAATAGCAATAAGTGTTGCCCCAAATAAAGGCATAGCAGTTTGCTTACCAATTTTAGTCAGGGCCTCTTTCTTATCTACTCCTTTTTGCAGACTCACTAAAATACCATCTACTATAACAATGCCATTATCCACCAGCATACCCATAGCCAATATAAAAGCTGCTAAAGATACACGCTGAAGAGTACCATCAAACATATTCAGTATTAAGAAAGAACCAAATACGATCACCACCAAACTGACACCAATAATCATACCACTCCTTATACCCATAGTGAACATAAGTACAACAACTACGATAATTACTGATTCGATTAAGTTTAGTAAGAATGTATTTAAGGATTCAATAACACGTTCGGGTTGGTAAAACACCTTATGGAAATCTATCCCAACAGGTATTCTTTCTTCTTGAAGGCTTTCTATTTTATCACTTACAATTTTTCCTAGTTTTGTGATATCCGACTCACTACTAGCTGCTATAGCTAAACCATATGCTTGAGCCTTGTCATACCGCATTTGATACCTTGTAGGATCTTCAAAACCTATGGATACTTTTGCAATATCTTTTAAACGCAACTGATCTCCTTCATGACCTTGAAGGAGTAAATTACTTATATCTTCAACAGTATTATATCGATCATCAACAGCTACACGCAGGCGATAATCTCCTGCTTCGTAATAACCAGAATAAACTGTCTTGTTTTGACCATTCAGAGTGGCAAGAACTTCAGCAGGATGCACACCAAGATTGGCCATACGTTCTTCCATCAGCTCGATGTTAATACACTCTTCCCGTTCTCCAAATATTTCAACACTAGTAATGCCTTCTATCGCCTGAATCTCTCGCTTCACCATGTCAACATAGCGAATTAATTCAGAATCGGCTATACCATCTGATGTTACGGCATAGAACATACCATAAACATCACCAAAATCGTCTTTTACTATGGAACCCATAGTTCCAGCAGGTAATTGACTCTGTACATCAGAAACTTTTCTTCTTAAAACATCCCAATATTGATCTACCTCATCATCGGGTACCAATTTAGAGAGTTCAACAGAAATCATTGAAAGGTCATTTAAGGATCTACTCCTTACCTTTTCAATATTGCTCATACCTCGAATACTCTTCTCAAGCAGATCTGTTACTTCCAACTCTACTTGATGCGGAGAGGCTCCTGGGTAGGGAGTTATAACTAGTGCTTCCTTAACCTTAATTTCGGGGTCTTCTAGCTTACTCATATCATAGAAAGCTAAACCACCACCCACAACTAAGATAGCAATAAGGAAACGAACTAAATAGCGATTATCTAAAGCCCATTTTCCATAGTCTATCATAGTAATCCTCCTACATTAGTTTTTGTTTTTGGAGGTAAAGGAACAACTTTACTTCCTTCTTTTAGACTATGAACTCCAGCAATAACAATCTGCTCACCCACTTTTAATCCATCAGAAATAATGGTATTACCACTTCTTCTGATACCGAGTAAGCGAACCTCACGAGCTGATATAGTCTTTTGATCCGCATTGTATATCCAAACAGTAGATTTTCCCTGGCCATCATTAAACACAGCAGACAAAGGCACCATTGTCAACGCAGAAGCTTCTGTTTTTTTATTAATTCGAACAGTGGCTGTCATACCTGGAGTAGGCATACGGTCTTGATTACCATCCACAAATGTAAAGCGCATTGTGTAAAGCTGATTTAGGTTTGCTTTGTGCGTAACACCTGTTAGTTTCAAAGGGAATACAGTACCAGGGAAAAGATCGATAGAGCAGACATAACTATCAAACGAATCTCTGTCGTAATAATCGGCAGAAGGAATATTTATTTCTACTTCAGGTACACCTTTATTAATCATAGAAACGACGGGCATTCCTGCTGAGATTGTTTCATCTCTATCAAAGAGTTTTTTCTGAATAAAGCCATCGTATGGAGCTCTTAGTTTTGTATCTGCTAAAGCATTCCTATGAGCTTCCAGTTTAGCAGTAATTTGTTCTAAACCAAATTTAGCCTTTTCATAATCATTTTTGGAAACACTTCTCTTCTCATAAAGAGCCATAATTCGTTCTGCTTCACCTTTTATTCTATTATATTCGGCTTCTGTAGCATTGAGCTGAGTACGATAATCACGAGGGTCAATTTCGGCAAGTACATCTCCCTTACGTACTACACTACCTACATCGACATTCACTCTTAGAAGAGTTCCACTCACTCTAAAGCCTAGATTTACATCTGATGAAGCCCTTATTTTCCCGGGATAGGATACAGATAATTGACTAGTATACGGCCTCACTGAATCTATTTTCACAGTTAGTGTTCGATCAATCTCATTTTTCTTACCTGAAGAACAACTCCAAAGTAAAAGCGTTCCAATCATCATCAAAAATGGAACCGTAAATTTCTTTCCAATCTGCATTATACTTATATCTATTGAATTAA
Organism: Bacteroides coprosuis; assembly: GCF_020741705.1. Lineage (NCBI taxonomy): Bacteria > Pseudomonadati > Bacteroidota > Bacteroidia > Bacteroidales > Bacteroidaceae > Bacteroides > Bacteroides coprosuis. The sequence continues at coordinate 1,601 of NZ_DYYK01000190.1, read as the reverse complement.
TAAAATATTTCACAATATCACATTACCTCATACTGCCACCAATAATATCTAGAAGCTCATTGGTAATAGCTTGCTGTCTGGATTTATTATATTGCTTTGTCAACTCTTGTATTAGTTCATTAGCGTTATCTGTTGCGATCTGCATAGCCAAAGATCGGGCAGCATGCTCTGATGCATTTGAGTCAACTAGCACTGTAAACAGTTTTTGGCTTAATACTTTAGGTAAAAGATTGGCTATTAATTCTACCTCTGAAGGTTCAACAATATAATCATTATTTACCTTATTGTCATCACCCCTTTGTCTATATTTATCAATATCAAGAGGTAAGTATACGTCTTTTAAAAGTTCTTGACTTGCCAAAGATTTAAAATGGTGATAAATAAACACGACTTGGTCTATCTCACCAATGAGGAATTTCTTCATCAAAATATTAGCTAATTTTCGAGCTTCTTTATAGCTTGGTGTTTCTGCCAGCTCTTGAAAAGAACCTTCTGTCTGATACCCATTCTTTTTAAGAAATTCTTCGACCTTCCTCCCTATTGGATAAAGGAGAATAGCCTCTTCTCCTAGATATCTTTTCTCCTCCAAAAGACTTGTTAAAGATCGTATAACATTGGCGTTATACGCTCCACACAAAGAAGTATTTGAGGACATCACCACTACAGCTATACGCTTAACCTCACGCTGCACAGTAAAAGGTGATTCAACTTTGGTACCTCCACTTAAAAACTTACACAGTATAGAGTCAAGTTTATTTTGATAAGGTAACATATTTTCTATCACACCTTCCACCTTTGTCAGCTTAGCTGAGGCTACCATACGCATAGCCGAAGTTATTTTTCGGGTATTTTTTACCGAATTAATCCTATTTTTTACTTCCCGTAGTGATCCCATAATTTTAAATTTATGCTATAAATTGATTAGCAACCATTTTGGCTGTTTCTTCCATTTTAGCCCTCATTGTATCATCAATTATACCTTCTTTTAGCTTATCTAAAACATCTTCTCGATGATTTCTTTCCATTGCATTTAGATAATTTTCTTCAAACTCATCTACTTTTTCCAACGGAACCTTTCGCAATAATCCTTGAATACCACAATAAAGTATTGCTATCTGTTTTTCAACAGGTACAGGTTCATATTGAGGTTGTATCAACAATTGAGTGTTCTTTTTACCTTTATCCAAAGTCATTGCAGTTACTGGATCCATATCTCCACTAAACTTTGAGAAAGCTTCTAGTTCCCGATATTGAGCTTGGTCTATTTTCAAAGTACCAGCAACTTTTTTCATAGACTTTATCTGAGCATTACCTCCTACACGCGACACAGAAATACCTACATTAATTGCAGGACGATTACCTTGATTAAATAAATCAGTATCCAAGAATATCTGACCGTCTGTAATTGAAATCACATTGGTAGGAATATAAGCAGATACGTCCCCTGCTTGAGTTTCAATAATAGGAAGAGCAGTTAGAGAACCACCTCCTTTTACTTTTCCTTTCAAGCTTTCGGGTAAATCATTCATCTTCTCAGCTACTTCCTGTTGACTAATTATCTTAGCTGCACGCTCAAGCAAACGAGAGTGTAAGTAAAATAT
>NZ_DYYK01000189.1:0-9538 GCF_020741705.1 Bacteroides coprosuis | reverse complement strand
TCATTTGATGATTTCGATGTATTAATTGGGCCAAGCCGATCAGTACAGTCCTATACTTCCATTGTTAATGGGAAGACTTCTCATGTAAACAATATGACCTATACTTATATACTGATGCCCCGCAAAGAAGGAACTTACAAATTACCAGGAGCTTCAGTATCGATTAAAGGTAAAAGTTACACATCTAATGCTCTATCTATTAAAGTATTACCAGATGATGGTTCAAGCAATCAATCATCTTCTAGTAGAGGAAGGAACCAGCAAGATGTAAGTAGAAGTAGCAACCAAGTTACTGGGAAAGACATCTTCTTGGTTGGTCAGCTATCGAAGACTAAAGCCTCAGAGCAAGAGGCTGTATTGCTTACTTATAAGCTTTATGTAGCTTCTGTAAGTGTTTCAAGTATTCGTCCAGTAAAGATTCCCGATTTTAATGGTTTCCATTCACAGGAACTCGATTTATCTAATAGTAATCGTTGGGATTTAGAAAACTATAAAGGCAGAAACTACCGTACTGCTGTATTGCAGCAAGTGGTGCTGTTCCCTCAACGCTCAGGACAGATTAATATTGAACCTGCTGAATATGAAGTTGCCATAGAGCAACCTATGGAATTTGAAGACCCCTTTGATGCTTTCTTCAATATGCAATCTAGTACTACTATACGTAAGAAGATTGTTTCTCCCGCTATTTCTTTGAATGTTGATGCATTGCCAGCAGGCAAACCTCTTGATTTCTCGGGTGGTGTGGGCAATTTCTCATTGACATCATCAATTAGCACCAACGAAATTAAAGCGAATGAAGCGATTACAATAAAATTGGTATTGTCGGGAACTGGAAATATGAAATTGATTTCTAGCCCTGAAATAGACTTCCCTAGTGATTTTGAAGTATATGATCCTAAAGTAGAAGATCAGTTTAGATTAACGACTCAGGGGCTTAGTGGTAATCGTGTTATTGAGTACCTCGCTATTCCTCGCCATGAAGGAAACTTTAAAATACCCGCTATTCAATTTAGTTACTTCGATTTAAAGTCGAAATCATACAAAACATTGCGCACGAATGAGTTCAGTTTAAAGGTAACTAAGGGAGCTGCTGGTAGTTCAACATCTACTGGAGGTGTTGTAAGCAACTATACTAATAAAGAGGACCTTAAGATCTTAGGAGAAGATATTCGATTCATTAAATTAAATGATGTAAAACTTCACCCAAGAGATCAATTTATACACGGTACTCTTACTTATAGATTAATGTATATTATTCCTCTTATTCTATTCGTTGTTCTATTAGCTTTCAATGCTAAGCGTGCGAAAGAAAATAGTAATATAGCGCTAATGCGTACTAAAAAGGCGAATAAAGTGGCTCGTGCAAGAATGAAAAATGCAGAGAAACTACTTAAAGAAGGTAATAAGAGTCAGTTTTACGATGAGGTACTTCGTGCTCTTTGGGGATACATTAGTGACAAACTAACTATTCCATTGTCTAAATTATCAAAAGACAATATTGAGGAAGAGTTGACTAAATATGGCGTTGAAAATGAATTAACCAATCAATTCATTAATACATTGAATGAATGTGAGTTTGCTAAATTTGCTCCAGGAGATGATAATCAAGCTATGGACAAAGTATTTAAGCAAGCAACAGAGTTAATTGGCCGTATGGAGGATGTTATCAAACACTAAAAGAATGATTACGATGAAAAGACTAGGTATATTTTTAAGCTTTATGCTCTGCTTTATGTTTGCTGTATCTGCTGAAGACAGCAAACAAGAGGCTCCTGTAGATTCTCTACAAGCAATACAGCAAAGCTCTTTCGAATCAAATCTAGAGATTAGTAAGGCAGCTGGAGACACAGCCTACGTGAGAGAAGATTATGCTACAGCAGCAAGTATCTATGAAGAATTACTGCAAAAAGGTGTATCGGCTGAATTGTATTACAACTTAGGGAATAGCTATTATAAAACAGATAATATAGCCAAAGCAGTACTCAATTATGAACGTGCCGTACTTTTATCTCCAAACAATAGAGATTATAAGGCAAACTTGGCTATTGCGAGTAGTAAGATAGTAGATAAGGATGAATCTTCTCCCGAACTATTCTTTATTACTTGGGGAAAAACCATTGTTAATTGGATGACTTCCGATCAGTGGGCTGTATTGGCAGTAAGTACTTTTATATTGTGCTTAGTATCCTTGATGATATTCTTCTTGAGCAAAAAAACTGCATTAAAGAAAATAGGCTTTGTTATAGCAATGCTTACACTGATTACTGCACCTATTTTTAACTATTGTTCTCTCTATCAAAAGAAAAAAATAACCAATCAAGATACAGCAATTGTTATGGAACCTAGTGTAACAGTGAGGAGTACACCTAGCGAAAGCGGTACTTCCTTATTTGTCATTCACGAAGGTAAGAAAGTGAAAATAACAGACAACTCAATGAGTAGCTGGAAAGAAATAGAGCTTGAAAATGGAGAAGTAGGTTGGCTTCCAACAGAAGCAATTGAAATAATTTAGAATTTAGCGAACAAATATAACTTACAAAGGGTTTCTATAATAGAATAGGAGCCCTTTTTTTATGAACTAAAACCTGTGGTAACAAATGAAAAACATCTTAATTTACAGAAAATTAGAGAGCTTTTAATTTGATTTATCTCCTTTATTTATTATGTTTATAGTGTGAGTAAAATATATACACACAGTATTTAACCCAATAAAAACTCCAATGCCATGAAAACAATTACTTTTAATGAGCTAAGAAGAATCAAAGACTCACTACCCAACGGTAGCATGCACAGAATCGCCGATGAACTAGGACTAAATGTCAGCACTGTACGTAATTTCTTTGGTGGTGAGAATTATAGAGAAGGCAAAAGTGTAGGCTACCACATTGAACCAGGTCCTGATGGAGGGTTAGTAGTTCTTGATGACACACTTGTTCTAGACAAAGCCCTTAACATCCTAAACGAAGAAAACAATTCATGCTCAGTGAGTTAAAATAATATTTGCAATCCCGGTTGAACTGTCAATTGGGGTTTATTGTTTTAACTAAGTAGTAACTAAAACACAACCCTATGCAAATGAAAGAAGATGGTAAAAATGACAATCTAGTCACACTGGCTATTTTAACATACACAAAAGCTCAAATTTTACAAACTGTACTGCAATCGGAAGGTGTAGAAGCGACGATCATGAATGTAAATCAAATTACACCAACTGTAAATGCTGCAGTTAGAGTAAAAATCAATGAAAGTGATCTTCCTAAAGCCCTTAAAATCACTGAAAAAGCCGCTTGGCTAACAGAAGATATGCTCGACGAAAAAGCAGAACATGAAAAGAAGCGAAATACCATACTTCTGCCTGTCGATTTCTCCGAATATTCTATGAAAGCATGCGAGTTTGGCTTTAATATTGCCAAAAGTATGAATGCGGAAGTAGTCTTAATGCACGTGTATTTTACACCAATTTACGCTGCATCTCTTCCTAATGGAGATATATTTAACTACCAAAAACAAGGATTTGACCGTGAAGCGCATATCATTCATAGGCAAGTTCAAGAAAAACTGGAACATTTATCCAATCAGATTGATGCTAAAATCGCATCAGGAGATTTCCCTAATATAAAGTATGTAAAGAAGTTACGAGAAGGTATTCCTGAAGAGGAAATAGTACGTTATGCTCGCAGACATAAGGTTACACTTATTATTATGGGAACAAGAGGTAGTAATCAGAAGAAAATTGATCTCATTGGTAGTGTTACTGCAGAGGTTATTGATAGAAGTAGAACTACGGTATTTGCTATACCTGAAAATACACCTTACAAAACCTTTGATAAGGTGAAAAGAATTGCTTTTTTAACCGATTTTGATCCTAGAGACCTTATTGCTTTAGATAATCTATTGCAGAATGATTTCCCCATTTTCAAACCAGCCATTTCTCTCGTACACATCTCTGATAGTGATGAACACGATAAATGGGATGAAATTGAATTGGGAGGAATAAAGGAATATCTCACTAAAAACTATGAAGGATTAGATGTTGACTATGAAATCATTAAAGATGATGATAATTTTTCCAATACACTATCCGAGTTTATCACCAAACATCAAATTGATGTCATAACCTTGAGTAGTTATAGAAGAAATATCTTTGCTCGTCTATTTAATCCAAGCATAGCTAGAAAAATGGTTTTCCATAGTGATACACCATTGTTAGTAATTAGTGTTTAATAAAGCTTGAGAAAGCTGACACAACTGTAAACGTATCCAGTATAATTTTTTTAAGGAAGTTATACTGGATATTTTTTTAGTCAAAATTCTGAAACACTTGGTAAGCACATTTCGCTATTTTTTATTTGCTGAGAATATCGTACATTTGATTATTCGTAATGCGCCATCAATACGTTTCTAAATAGAGCTCAATAAAAAGTGTATAATTTATATTATGTTAAGTAGTATATATTATACACTTTTTTTATACCTCTTTCTCTCCTGAAGTACCAAATGCTTCGATTATTCCGACCAATCCCCCAGGTTGTCTAAATATATCGCAAGGAAACGCGATTAGAGATTACTAATAAATTATCACAACCCATTCTATACGAGATACTTACAATCATATACACAAATTACTATCATGCGTATCTATTATTTCTAATAATGGAAAGAATCATACAATAAAGTATGCTGAAAAACTCTAATCTATCATTCTTTTTAATCGAATGGATTATTTCCTCTAAATCGTCAGAACTTCCTTAGATGTAAAATTCATAAAAGGCTTTTACTCTATTTCATAGTTCGAGTAAAATTTCTAGCGTAATGACAGAGATTAAATATCTGCCGATATATTTCTATCTGTACACTTCTTTTGAAAAATTCAGATGAATACTCTCTTTCAACATCAGTTGAATATTAAAGAGTCGCGACAATGTGTATTTAATAAAGATTAAGGTTTACCGAGTTGTTTTATGCCCTCACAAAAAAAAAGGACCTATCTATTTTGCTTTAGATAAGTCCTTTTGATCTCTGTAAAGATAATTTGTCTTTTTTATATTTCTAAAATAGGCAATTTGTCTTCAAGTATAATATTACCCATCATATCGTGGATTGAGGTGCTGTCATCCAAGACAATCTTAGAATTTATTACTCTATTTTTAATTTCAAAGTAAGCTTTACTATTGACATCCAAGTTGGCTTTAATTACCCAGTCCCCTACTGTTATTATTCCTTTTTTTTTTTTCTTCACCTCTATTTTATGTGCATCTCTGTGGTGAGTTACAAGAACAGTAGCAAATCTATAATTTTTACTTTTCTCAGATGTAGCAGTGAAGTGCCAGTGATTGGCATAGGATTCAAAATTACCTTTAGCATCAGCTCTCAGCCAATTGATTGCTGGAGTAAAAAACTGATCGGTCATATTGGTTTTTACTTTTCCCGAAGAAAATAGATAAGCGTCAGATTCTGCTTTACCATTTATCGCTTTGATTGTCAAGATCTTATTGGATTCACTTTGTTGCATAGGCTCTTTGACAGTATGCAGCAAATAATCCCATGTTACAGGTTCGTCTGCTTCAAGTTCGTCATAAATAAAGGTAATGCTAGCATCTCCTAGAGTTACAATATGTCTTCTAAAGGTTTCTAAGTGGTTTTTATCCCAACCATTTTTCGGACTAAAATCTATTTTAGCTTCTTTTGCTCGGTTTTGCCAAAGCTTTGAAATCACTTCTCCATACGCATTTGAAGCATCTCCTAGTACATAAGAAATCTCTTTTCCTACATAGTGGCGAGGTATCCAACCATAACCTTCAGTACCTATTTTCTGCCCCATACCATTTACTAAGATGGTATTATGTGCTCTTGATGCACGGTGACAATACACTCCGTGTTCATCTCTAAAACTAATGTGATGTCCGCTACTATAAAAAAGTGGTCGGCCATCAAAAAAAGTATTGAATGCATTTTGATTAGCTAGTGCATGTGAAGTTGATCCATACGGACTTGAACGAAAACTAACCATTGCATTTCTATGTAAATCGCCCCAATTGGATAAGAAACTAGCTAGTCCTGTTTGTGGGAAAACACATCCTACGGGTAAATGACCTAAAGTTATAGGTTTAGGAAGGGGTTTATTGCATACTATTCTAAACCAAGCCAAATCTCCTGGTTTAGCCATAAATGCTTTTTTTAAGATATTGGGTTCTTTTTCAATAATCATTTCTGAATATTGAGCAAGAAAAGGATGATTTAAAAGTCGAGCTAAGGCATCGGCATAACTCACACGGATAGAGTTAGGCTTATATACTTTTTGGTGTCCACTTCCATTCCCTCCCGATTTTGAAAATGGAGGTTGTTGATACATTACATAAAGTGCATTCCCTGCATACCACGGATCACTAAAAAAGTCGTAGCCCGAAACTCTACTATAAAAATAAGGAACTTCTATCAGTGTTTTGGCATTTACTTGGAAATAGCTATCACCATTATGCCAACCGCCATCCTCATTGAGTCCTGGAAAACGTGCTCTCCATATTTCATAACTATATTCGGTCCACTTATCTGCTTCTTCTAAATCACCATATACAGCGAATGCAGCAAAAGTAAATATTCGTAGATTCATCTGCCAGTTATGATTATCAGCAATATGGTTTGCCAGATGATTCACAAAGTGATTGAATATCTTAGTACCATTTTCTTTTATTTCAGTGAGTAATAGTTTTTTTGTCTCCTCATCGAGGATATTATAAAAACTATCGTAAGCTGTAGATGCTAAAAGTAGATAAGTAGCTTGATTGAAATCCCCCTTCATATAAGGGCTTTTTTTCCACGCAATCATGCTTTTTAGTCTATCAATAGCTATCTCAGCATATTTCTTATCTTTTGTAAGGATATATGTACGAATCAATACCTCCAGATTTCCCTCTTCTTTATCTACAAATCTCCTACTTTCACGGGTGAGCATAGAGTTTTTCTTAAACTCACTATCGAGTCCTTTTAGTAAATCGGTGTTGATTGAATTATGAAAATCGACAATAGGAGTTTTCATAATTTTAGCAGATTCATGCAGATACCATTCTCTTTCAATCTTATCTTTACTAGATTCAATCACTTGATTCCAATCTTTTTCAAAAACAAGAATTCGAGGATGAGTAGAGGGTAGATTTGTTATGAAATTTCGATAGGTTGGAGGAGCAAATTTTAGAGCATTAGGCACAACATCGAAAGAGTTCGTTTCCGACCACTCTGTTGTTCCATCACTATTTACATATCCATATTGCCAAAACCATCTACCACTACGAATGTTATTTTCGGGGTTGTAGAAAGGCCATGAGGTATAAGCTGAAATAACGTTTTGATTGAAGTGAATATCTTGAGAAAGTCGCACTTGATAATTCCTCCCCAGCGGGTCTAGTTTCTTGCTTTTTTCTTCCTCTACTCCATCAAGTCCTGCACCTACTGAATTATGGTCTTCGTGCAATGGCCATTGCAGAGATACATATCTATCAGCAAGTTGAGCACCATTCTGAGGATATACTGTCGCACGCATTTCATGCATCAATGTTTGTGACGTTAACTTTATTCGACTGTTTCCCACCATAGGTGTGGCAGTCAGGGTAAAAGCACCCAGCATAAGTAGTAGTTTTAGTTTTTTCATGACATTTTTTGGGTAAAGAAAGCGATGCTTCCTTTTTCAAATTGTTAATTTATTTATTTCTAAAATACAATAGTACCTATAATTCTAATTAAGCCTTTTCAGTATTACTTTTTTTAAAATCACTATGTTTGAAATTGTTTTGATTTTGTCTTTCCATTTATAAAAATGTTCAAATCTACTCTAATTCACTCTAAATAATCCATTAAAAGGTAATATTTGTCCTAACTTAGCAATTCAGAAATCGTACAAATATTCAATTATCAGTGGCTTATAGACAAAAAAACATACAGCTTCATTTGTTTACCTACCATCTGACTAAAGACTATTGTACAAATATTAAATCTATGACTTTTCGAAAGTATATCATAGCAACTCTTTTTTGTTGCTTATTTGCCTCACTCCATGCATTACAAGTTTCAGCTAAAGAATTAAATGAATCTATCCGTTTTGAAAATATCAGAGATAATTATGGATGGCTCACAGATATATGTTAAATTTATAGGTGTAAATCATTGGGGGATTTCCAAGTGATCTTTTCTCAATATGCTCTAAATAATATAACCCTAAAAACCACGTATAATGTTTGTCATTGATAAAGAGAAGAATAGAATAAATAAAATCAAAAGCTGTACTTTTTCAGATCTAAAATTTCGTGAACGAGAACATTTACAAGAGTGGCTTGAGAATACTCCTACTGCCTTTGGTGAAGACGATGAACTATTGTTTATCCAAAAGGAATTTGATGGGTTTGATGATACACGCGAAAGGCTGGACTTGCTTGCAATCGATAAACAAGGAGACTTAGTTATCATTGAAAACAAACTAGACGATAGTGGTAGAGATGTAACTTGGCAGGTTTTAAAATATGCCTCCTATTGTTCTAGTTTAACAACACCACAAATAAGGGATATTTATCAATCTTACCTTGACAAAAAAGGATGCTCTGAAAATGCAGAGAGCAATATTTCTGAGTTTTTAGATATAAATGATTTTGAGGATATCCAATTAAACAATAATCAAAGAATCATTTTAGTATCTGGTAGTTACAGAAAGGAAGTAACTTCTACTGTCCTTTGGTTATTACAGAAATACAAGCTTAAAATTCAGTGTTTTAAAGCAACTCCATACTCTTTTGAGGGACAGATATTTCTCAATATTGAACAAATTATACCTGTTCATGAGGTGGAAGAATACACTATAAAAATGGCAGAAAAAGCCCAAGAAGACCAAAGCACTCAAGAGAAACAAGTGATAAGGCATAAAAAAAGAATTGAGTTTTGGAATTTACTGCTGCCAAAATTAAATACGAAAACTAATCTTTTTGCCAATGTCAGTCCTTCAAAAGATAATTGGATTAATGCTGGTTCTGGTGTTAGTGGTGTGGGATTTGTTTTCTCTGTAGCGAAAAACTATGCTAGAACTGAAGTTTCTATGACAAGAAGTAGTGCTGAAGAGAATAAATTTATTTTTGACAAACTGCTTAAATACCGAGAAGAGATTGAAGTCCAAACCGGTACTCTAGAATGGGAACGAATGGATAATAAAAAAGCTTGTAGAATAAAACATGAACTACTCGATGTTAGTCTATATGAAAAAGAAAATTGGAATAAAATGGTCGATTTTCTGATAGCAAGCATGGTAAAGATGGAAGTCGCATTTAAGAAATCTCTACAAGTTATCAATAGACAATTAAAAGCAGACAGAGGTAGTTCGGATTAAAGAACAAAAAAAGCGGTTGTGAATTAACTCACAACCGCTTTTTTATTTTTTAATCTAATCTACTTATTATAATAGAGCTTCGATTTCTTCAATTTCTTCCATACCCAATTTGTAGTAAACTAGGTAAAGACCTTGTAACCATAGACTTTGTTCTTCTGGTTTAAGTTCTCTAGC
>NZ_DYYK01000188.1:0-7707 GCF_020741705.1 Bacteroides coprosuis | reverse complement strand
CTTCAATATCATTAAAGATACTATATGCTTGAGCACTTTTATTGAAGAAAGCACCAATAAATTTAATCCATTCAGCTCTTCCTAATAATGAAGACTCTTGCCACTCTAGGTTGAATATAGGATTTTGGTTTAACCTCTTTAAGGTCTCAGCTTCTTTTTGATCTCCATTATATGCTGTAGTAAATATAATTTGAGGATTGAGCATTAAGAGTTGTTCTGTATCTAAATTAAAAGAATCACCTAAGTCTTTGACTGTACCACTCTCTACTCCTTCGAGAATGTATAGATTATAAACATATTTAGCATTACATACTCCTTTAACTTTATCTAGTTCACCAAGCAAGGATAAAAATCCAAGATGAGTGGCAGAGTTAACCATCACTGTTTTCACAGGAGTAATAACTTTCATCCCATCAGAAGGGGTTTCTGTTTCTTCATTATTTGTTAGATAGTAGATACTATGGATAGAATAATCATTCCAAGGATTGAATACAGTGAGTTTTGTATAGGCATTAGAGGAGTTATCCAAATCAAATATTTTGGCATATTTTAATTCACCCTTAGTTTGAACTTCTTTTTGTGCTTGAGGTTTACAGCCCGATAAAGAAATTAGAAATACTGTAAGAAGTATTAGAACTAGATTTTTAGTGTGCATAATATGTGTTTAAATAGGTAATCGAGCACAAAGATAAATAAAAATGTAGTGGTCAATGGAATATTAGTCATTCCTTTTCTCTCTAATTTATGACAACCTTAAAAAATTACTGCCTATTTGGCAGGACTTATGTCATTATTCAAAATCTGATTGGTGTGGCACAATCTTTGTTTTTTATATAGTGTCGTTCTCGAAAGAGGACAATAAATAAACTTTGAATAAATAAAAATAAAATATAAGATTATGGGAAAAATAATTGGTATTGACTTAGGTACTACAAACTCTTGCGTTTCTGTATTTGAAGGAAACGAACCTGTAGTAATTACAAATAGTGAAGGTAAAAGAACTACTCCATCAATTGTAGCTTTTATTGATGGTGGAGAACGTAAAGTAGGTGATCCTGCAAAACGTCAGGCAATCACAAACCCACAAAGAACTATCTCTTCTATTAAGAGATTTATGGGTGAAAACTGGGACCAAGTTCAAAAAGAAGTGAATCGTGTTCCTTATAAAGTAGTAAAAGGCGACAACAATACACCTCGTGTAGATATAGATGGTCGTTTATATACACCTCAAGAAATTTCAGCAATGACTCTTCAAAAAATGAAGAAAACTGCCGAAGATTATCTTGGACAAGAGGTAACTGAAGCAGTAATTACTGTTCCTGCTTATTTCTCAGACTCACAACGTCAAGCTACTAAAGAAGCAGGTCAAATTGCTGGTTTAGAAGTAAAGCGTATTGTTAATTAGCCTACTGCTGCTGCACTAGCTTATGGTATAGATAAAGCTCATAAAGATATGAAAATCGCTGTATTCGACCTTGGTGGTGGTACATTCGATATTTCAATCCTTGAGTTTGGTGGTGGTGTGTTCGAAGTATTATCAACTAATGGTGATACTCACTTAGGTGGTGATGACTTTGACCAAGTTATTATAGATTGGTTAGTTGATGAATTTAAGAAAGATGAAGGAGCTGATTTATCAAAAGATCCTATGGCTCTTCAACGTCTAAAAGAAGCAGCTGAAAAAGCTAAGATTGAATTATCATCTGCTACTTCAACAGAAATCAACTTACCATACATTATGCCAGTTGATGGTGTGCCAAAGCACTTAGTTAAATCTTTAACAAGAGCTCAGTTTGAAGCATTAGCTCACGGTTTAATTCAAGCTTGTCTTGAACCATGTAAGAAGGCAATGAGTGATGCAAGTTTGAGTAATTCAGATATAGATGAAGTAATTCTTGTTGGTGGTTCAACCCGTATACCAGCTGTACAAAAGATTGTTCAAGATTTCTTTGGTAAAGCTCCTTCTAAAGGTGTAAACCCTGATGAAGTGGTAGCAATTGGTGCTGCTGTACAAGGTGCTGTGTTAACAGACGAAATTAAAGGTGTTGTATTATTGGATGTTACTCCATTATCAATGGGTATTGAAACTCTTGGTGGTGTAATGACTAAATTGATTGATGCAAACACTACTATACCTTGTAAGAAAACAGAAACATTCTCAACTGCTGCTGATAACCAAACAGAAGTTACTATTCATGTGCTTCAAGGTGAACGTCCAATGGCTGCACAAAATAAAACTATTGGAAACTTTAATCTAACAGGTTTAGCTCCTGCTCGTCGTGGTGTTCCTCAAATTGAGGTTAGCTTTGATATTGATGCTAATGGTATCTTAAAAGTATCGGCTAAAGATAAAGCAACTGGTAAAGAACAATCAATACGTATCGAAGCTTCATCGGGCTTAAGTAAAGAAGAAATTGAAAAGATGAAAGCTGAGGCTGAAGCAAATGCTGAAGCTGACCAAAAAGAACGCGAAAAGATTGATAAATTGAACCAAGCAGATAGTGTTATTTTCCAAACAGAAAATCAATTGAAAGAACTTGGTGATAAGCTTCCAGCAGATAAGAAAGCTCCTATTGAAGCTGCTCTTACTAAGCTTAAAGAAGCACATAAGAGTCAAGATATTGCTGCAATTGATGCTGCTATGGCAGAAGTTAATACTGCTTTCCAAGCTGCAAGTGCTGAAATGTACGCTCAGAGTGGTCAAGCAGGTGCTCAGCCAGGTGCAGATGCAGGTGCTCAAGGAGGTCAGTCCAACGCTGGTAATTCAGGTTCTAATGACCAAGGAGAAAATGTTCAAGATGCAGATTTTGAAGAGGTGAAATAATATAATATAAGCTTAGCTTATTGAGAGGAGGTCGGAGATACGACCTCCTTTTTTTATAGCTATATTATTAAAAAGGAAGCTTTTAAATAGGAATGATTGTCTAAACATTCATTTATACGATATGTTTATATTTAGACAAATAGAAGAAAGGATATTTATGAAAGTACTTTTAATTAATGGCAGTCCTAGAAAAAATGGAAATACACAAATAGCTTTAGAAGAAGTTTCTAAAACGCTAGAAGAATGTGGTGTTCAAACCGAAATTATCCAGATAGGAAATAAACCAGTAAGAGGATGTATTGCATGTGGAAAATGTCATGAGTTGGGAAAGTGCGTTTTTCAAGACGATTTATATAAAAACATTAGGGAAAGTTTGCAAAATGCAGATGGTGTAATTGTCGGATCTCCTGTGTATTATGCTGGTCCCAATGGTTCTCTTTGTGCTCTATTAGATAGAGTATTTTACTCTTGCTCTGATTTATTGAGCTTTAAGCCTGCTGCTTCTGTAGCTGTATGTAGGAGGGGAGGAGCAAGTGCTACATTTGATCGATTAAATAAATATTTCACAATCTCTAATATGCCTATCGTTTCCTCTCAATATTGGAATAGTGTTCATGGCTGGCAAAAAGGAGAGGCTTCTCAAGATGAGGAAGGTCTACAGACGATGAGGACTTTAGGTAGGAATATGGCTTGGATGCTAAAAAGCTTAAGTAATAGTAAGTATAATCATCCTGAGCTGGAAGATTGGACTTCTACCAATTTTATTCGATAAAATAGTTCTTAGCAAGACGATATTAAGAAAAAAGTCTGTCGATTAAATCGACAGACTTTTTTTATAGTATTTATATCCTACTATTTAATGTAAGAGAGTATAAAAGAACAAGAATACTTGCCTGGTTTCATTTCATACTTATCTAAAGGAGCAGGTCCGCAGCTCTGGTTTCCTAGTCCTCGTTGTATAGCATCAATTGACAATATAGATTCCTTTAATCTATTCGTTTTTAACTCATGACCATGATTTAAGTCATTCCACAATTGTTTATCAGTAAAATGTAAGATTGAAAAATTGAAAGGTTTGTCTTTTGACTGTATTTTAATTCCTTTTCCTCCTTCATCCGTAATTGAAATCCATCTTACATCTTCACGGTTACCCATAGACTGAGAGCGGATATAATTTTCTTCAAATCCTGAAATCGTATTGTGATAAACACCTAAAAAGCTAGATGTTTTTCGATCGCGATAGTTTTCCCAAGGTCCTCTTCCATAATAAGATACTTTTTCTAAGTCTTCAGTTAATTTAGCTTGTAAGCCTAGTCGAGGAACGATGTATGCTCCTTCATCAAGATTGAAATCTGCTTCAACAGCTATTTCTCCTTGCTTATTGATTGTATAAGTAAGTTGATGAGGATAGCTAGATCTGTTTTCATCGGCGAGAGTTGTGATAAGAGCTATCGTAACCTGAATATAGTTTTCGTCTTTTTCCCAATAGAAATCTTTTACTTCAGAGCTAGAATTGACATAGCTTCTTCCATCATTGTTATTGGATCTATACCAATTAAAACTAAAGCCTTCCCCGTTGTATATATATTCTTTGCCAGAGTACATTAAAGAATGTAATATCCCATTGATTTTATTGAATTGCATGGAGAAGTCATTCCCCTTTATAGATAGAATCTCTTTCGACTCTTTGATGTTTATATCTTTAATATTGCCCTCCGTAGGTAAATTGTGTGGTTTTAAGTAATTGAAAATAAACTGTTCACTAGCAAAAGTATGATTTTCTGGAACCCAAAACTCAGGATTTACTTTACGGTAATATACATTGAGAGCATATTCAGCCTCTTTGTCTATTGATGTATGGTAGGGTATTCTTACTACTTTATCTTGGTTGGGTAAGATTGAGGGTAAATTTAAAGAGCCTTGCTCTATTTGAACTCCATCTTTTAATAAAACCCAATCCAAAACGAATGCGTTTAAATTCAAGAAATCATACGCGTTGTGAATTTTGATTGTTGTATTATCTATGTAAGAAGTTTGGATGTATTGATATACTTTTTTCACTTCCATCAGTTTAGGAGTCATTTTTCTGTCTGATGTAATAATTCCATTAGCACAAAAATCTTTGTCATTAGGCATATCTCCAAAGTCTCCTCCATAGTAAAACTCGTTTTTGGGTCTGTCGATTTTGCACAGTCCTTGATCTACCCAGTCCCAAATACAACCTCCAATCATCCTATCGGAATGATGTTCAATGTAGTCCCAATATTCAGCAAGGTTGCCTATTGCATTACCCATTGCATGCGCATACTCACATAAGAAGTAGGGCTTATTTCTAGGTTGTTGATCAAAGTTGATCATATTGGTTAAAGACGGATACATGTGTGAGTCAATATCTGCAATATCATTTTTTCCCTCATAATGTATAGGTCGGCTCGTATCAATTTGCTTTGTAGCTTGGTACATAAGATCAAAGTTACTGCCTGCACCGCACTCATTCCCCATAGACCAGAAGATAATAGACGGATGATTTTTGTCTCTTTGTACCATGCGAACAACTCTGTCAATCATAGCAGGAGCCCAACTTTCTCTTCCAGATATCGAGTTGTTACCATGGCACTCAACATCAGCTTCGTCCATAACATAAAGTCCATAATAATCGTACAGAGCATACATTCTTGGGTCATTGGGGTAATGCGCTGTACGTACCATATTGACATTATTTTGCTTCATCAATTCAATATCTTGTTTCATAGACGAAACAGGTATAGCTTTGCCCAAGGTAGGGTGAGTGTCGTGTCTATTTACTCCTTTGAATAAGATAGATTCGTTATTGATAAAAATTCGATTATCCTTGACTTCAATTTTTCTAAAGCCATATTTGTTTGAAGAAGTTTCAAGCAAGTTGTCTTTTGAGTCTTTGAGGGAAACTATAAATGTATATAAATGAGGTTGTTCTGCATTCCATAAAAGGAGATTTGAATTGATTAACCCTCCGACAGAAACTTCATATTGTGAATCCTTTTTTATTTTTGGTATGACAACAGACTCCGTAGTAACTAAATTTAGCGATGGGTCTAGCACCTCCACCGTTAATTTTAGGTTTTTATAGCTTTGCGTAAAAGCTTGTATATTTGCTTTTACATGGAATGAAGCCTCATTTAGCGATTCATTTAGTGTGTCGGTAATATGATAATCTCTAACTCTGACATCCTTTGTTGCATAGAGATATACATTTCTATGAATACCACTTAATCTGAACATGTCTTGATCTTCAAGATAAGAACCATCCGACCATCTATAAACTTCGCAAGAAATAGTATTTACTCCTTTCTTTGCATACTTTGTAATATTGAATTCTGCATCATTATTTGCTCCTTGAGAATAACCTACTTCTTTGCCATTAACCCATACGTATAAAGCACTATAGCATCCGTCAAAATGCAAAAATATTTCTTTGTTTACCCATTCATCAGTAAGGATAAATTCTCTTTTATAAGAGCCTACAGGATTCTTTTCTTTCTCTATGGTCCACCCTTTGACAGGTTTTATAAATGGAGGTTCATTTTTGTGAGGATAAGTAACATTGGTATAGATAGGGGTGCCATATCCTTGCATTTCCCATGAAGACGGAACGGGAATGTTGTTCCACTTAGATGTGTCAAAATCATCTTTATAAAAATCAATAGGTCTTTTCTCTGGAGAATCTACCCAGTGAAATTTCCAGTTTCCACTTAATAGCATGAAGTTTTTTCCTTGAGGAAACTCCCATGGATGCTTAAAACTAGGGTCGTTCTTAAGATCTTCTTGAGAGAAGAAAGGGATAAATGTATTTCTAGGTTCTTCTTTGTTAATAGCGAAGATAGACTGATTCTCCCAGTTTTCTTTACCTACTTCCTCTATGATATTAGGAAGCTTATGTTGAGTTGGAGTAACTTTCCAGCTTTGAGTAGGATCTAATGAATCCTTTGCTGTCAATTGAAGCTTTCCATCGTTTCTATAACTTAGAGCTAAGTTGGGATTTACTCGACAAAGGATATTATAAGTATCCTGATTTGTTTTTTCAAAGATCCATTTTTGATTTGGATTAGTGATATGTCCATCCCACTGGATTGCTAGTATCCCTAGCTCTGGATTATTGGTGTAATCTAGTGCTTTTTCAAAAGCAGGGAAAGCAACATAATATAGTCCTTCTTCTACAAAAGTGAGTGCAATGTATTGTCCAGGGTTATCTTTATCTTCTTCTGACAAAAAGATGTTTCCATTATTATCCCACGAGCTATTATTATCAATAACCTTCCCTTCATGATTATATATTTTGTAAAGAGAAGTAGAATTAAAGCTCTGGGCTTGTGCTATTAGAGGAATAAATAAGAGTAGCCATAGAATAGCCTTTTTCTTGGCATAGTTAGTGTTCTTCATAAAAATGATTTTGTAATTCAAAAATTAGAAATAATACAAGTTTAAAATTTAGTGCTAAAAATCATATCTTTTAGCACTAAATTTATGAAAAGAGATTCTTTTAATTCAGAAAAGGAATCCTTATTAAGTATACAGTTGAAAATCAAATCTTATTAAAGATTATAGATTTGATTTGTCTTGATTATTGTTTTGCTAATAGGTTATCGGACTCAAGAAATCGAGCTTAAATGGAGTTTTTCTATCAAAGTATCTTTATTTCATGTCAGGGTCAAAAAAAGTTTTGACACCGACATGACGATACGATGACACCGACATGATGGTATCATGACCCTGATAAAGAAATCTATTTGTGCTTGTTTAAAAGCATAAAAAGGCGAAGTATCTTTGAAGAGAATACCTCGCCTTTTACTTACTATGATAAGATTAAAACTTAATTGAATCCAATTTAAATTTTGACAATCATT